>JBGVFV010000132.1:0-3531 GCA_045121295.1 Candidatus Pelethenecus sp. | reverse complement strand
TAGAGATTCTTATACAAGTATTTTCTTTAATGCGCATTTTTATGGTACACACGACATCTCTTTAGAATATTTAAAACATTTTCAATGTAATTTTATTCCTTCAGTTTTTAAAAATACTGATACTAATGGTAATGAAAATCTATATTTTCATTTAGATATGCAGCTTGATTTTACTGCGGTTAATAATACTATATCTTATGAAGAATTACGTAGTAACGATTATGTTGTAAGCGGTTTTAATACTCTTAATTTAGCATTTATTACTACTAATAACTATCATGTTATTTTTGATAATGTTAACTCTCAATTAGTTTTTTATTATAATGGTTATGAAGATGGTAAAATTGACGGCTATGTAGATGGTAAAATTGACGGTATTGCAATAGGTGAAAAGTCTAAAAATACTTTTACTCTTTCATGGCTTAGCGATATATTTGACGTCGTAGATAAAATATTAAGCGTTGAAATATTCTACGGCTTCAAGCTTTGGTATTTTGTAGGTATAATCGGCTTAATTGGTGTCATTTATGGCGTTATGAAATTGTGGAGGTAATTTCGTATGAATTCATCGAATATATGGAACTTTATAACCACACTGTTTAGCTTTATATTTGAAGTATTTGAAGCTTTTGAAGAGCTTTGGAACTATTCAATTACATTACCAGGACTTGGAGAAAATGGAACTGATTTAACTTTTACATTTCCGCAAATGTTGACCGTCGCTTTAGGTATTTTAATCTTAGCTTTATTAATTAAAAAGTTCATACCAGTAGCTTAAGGAGTGATATTATGGAGATAGCTTTAAGAAATTTATTTCAATTATTTATTGATACACTCTATTTGCCTATATTTAACGCTTTAGAGTCTAGCTTATTTTTAAGCCCTATTTTAACTTTTTTAACTGACTTTATTAATTCTATATTGAATATGTTTGGAACGAACCAAAACGACTTAAAAATAGCTTTAACAAATGAATTAATAGCGTCATTAATTAATTTTTATATTTTTTACTTAATTATGAAGTTATTAATTAAAATATTTATATCTATTACTAAAACATTTATAAAAGGTTTTAAGAATCTATTTAACCAGGAAGAGAAACAAAAGAAAGGTTGGCGCAAACAATGGAAAAGGAAAAAAGCATAACTGAATGCATTGACGACGTTATTAAGAACTTAGACGATTGTTATGAAATGATAAAAGATAATTTTAACGATTGTAAGAATAGACATGAGTTAAAACAATTATTAAATATACTAAAAAAAGTATTAATTACAACAATAAGAAAGGAACATAAAAATGAGCTTAAAAAATAAAATTATTAGTCTATTTTCTAAAAATGGATCTAAACCAAAAAAAACACACTTTGACGAGATATCTGAACTATTTGAAAAGCTATACGATAAGTATGATTCTAAAGTAATGCTTAAAGCTGTTATAAGTGAAGAAAACAAAATTATTGAAGTTTATACCTCTAACTTTAAAACAACGCTTAACAAGTCTAAAAAAGCTAAAAATGAATTAATTGAACCGGTAGAAGAAGATGAAAAGTAATTTAAAACACTATTTTTATTTAACTTCATTCATTATAATGTGTTTATCTAGTTTAATTTCTTTGATTTCAATGTTTTTTTTAAGAGATAATCCTCAAGTCTTACTTACATTAATTCCGGTTGTAATAAGTGGTGTTATATGTGGTATTGGAATAGAAAAAGACCCGGAATGGTGGTTATAAAAATAAAATGAAGAACGTTAGAACTCTACTTCATGAACTAAAAGAACATTACGTCATAAATACTTATGTGTTAAGTGATACTAATACTAATATTAAAAAAGAATATAATAATATTAGCTTAATAAGTGAGTATCAAAAAAATAAAATTGTAAATGCTTATTTCTTTTCTTTAGATAAAAGCATTTTAATGATATATTGTGAAAACAAAAAGCACGCTACCCCCTAGCGTGTCTTTTTTATACGCGCGCGCGTATTATATTATATCTCTACTCTATACTCTTATAATCTATTTTTTTTCTCTCTTTTTTTTAAATTGTAATTATATAGTTAACATTAAAAAGGTATAAAATAATTATTATAAACTTGTAATATAGTCATTTAGTGTGTATAATATGATTATTGAAAGGAGGCTTAATTATGGTAAGACCAAAAAGAGAAAAAGATAAAAAGTATCGAGTGAATATTACATTAGATGAAAGCGTTATATTAGAAATTGGAAACTATATAGACAATTTAAGCGGCTACATAAACGCAGTATTAAAAAAATATATAGCTAATAGAAAAGAACTAGAAAAAACCAAAAACGCTACTAATAAAAACGATTCGCATAACGACCTATTATGTTATAAGAATAAAAAAAGCTCTATTCCCTCTATACGCTTAACAAAAGAAGAAATAGAAGCTTTTGACCAAGAAGCTCAAGAAGAAGGCTTCAAATGGTGGTAATTAATTCGAGTATATTATAATTCTTTTTTTACTAAAAAACAATACAAAATATCATGAAAGGAGATTTAACTTATGATTACAGCATTTTGGAACGCTATTGGTGAAGTTGTAACCGGTGGAGTTGAAGTATTTGTTAATCTATTCCAAGGCGTATTAGGTATCTTTTGGAACACTGGCGCTGAAGGTACATCAAGCTTTACAAACTTCGGTTATTTACTTTTAATCGTTGTAGGAACTCCATTAATTGGCTGGGGCTTAAATTGGATTATTGGCTTAATTCGTGGAATCCGTTTAACTCGTGGCGCTAGAAAATAATGAGTTTTTTTGAAGCTTTAAGCTCGTCTATAGTTCGCTTGGGCGAGCTTTTAGTTAAGTCTTTAAGCATGATACAAAGAATTATATATACTAACGGACGTATTAACCCTATCGGTTGGCTATTAATAATATTGATAGTAATTACTATTGTTGAAGTTGTGACCGGTATGCTATTTGAAACCGATTTTATTGAAGAAGGTGAAAACGATGAAGACTAATAAAAATTATTTATTTAATTCTATAGCAATTATATTTTTAGCTTTATCTTTAATCTTTCAAGCTCTAACAATTAGTAAATTATCTGATAGAATTGAAAAGCTAGAAGAAGCTAAAACAAGTGAAAAAATAAAAATGGATCCAAATCAAAAAAAATTGGCTTTAAACGTTGACGACTTACCCCCTATTTATGATGGCAATGTAGATATTACACAAAGGGGTAGTTTTAATATTGGTGTTATTAAGTCAACAAGTTCGGCCCGTTTTGTTATGTTAGATTATACTATTTCTATTGGTCAACCCGATGAAGCTTCAAGTTTTGTTTATTATTCTATTAATATTGATGTAGATCTAAGTGACACTTTTAATAATTCTACTTATACTGATTTAAACAATGTTAGAGATTCTTATACAAGTATTTTCTTTAATGCGCATTTTTATGGTACACACGACATCTCTTTAGAATATTTAAAACATTTTCAATGTAATTTTATTCCTTCAGTTTTTAAAAATACTGATACTAATGGTAATGAAAATCT
>JBGVFV010000131.1:0-36646 GCA_045121295.1 Candidatus Pelethenecus sp. | reverse complement strand
TAAGGTTGACAAATAAATAGAATAATGGTAAAATAATAATTGTAAAGCGTGGTGTAATTAAAATTATATCACGCTAGCAAATATAAGGAGTTGTTGAATATGAATAATGTATCTTTAATAGGAAATGTTACAAGAGATTTAGAATTAAAACAAGTTGGTCAAACACAAAATACAAGATTTACTTTAGCTGTAACAAGGAGATTTAAAAGGGATGAATCAGACTTTATCAATTGTATAGCTTGGGGAAAACAAGCTGAAACTTTATGTCAATATGTAAAGAAAGGTCAGAAATTGGCTGTAATAGGAAATATAAGAACAGGAAGTTATGAAAGAGAAGGTACAACAGTTTATACTACAGATATTGTCGTAGAAAGTTTTGAGTTTTTAGGTGGAGGTAAGCAAAGTGATCCAACTTCCGCTTCTAACACAAATAATAAACAAAATAGTCTTGACGACTTAGAGCCTGTAGATGATGGAGAATTACCTTTCTAAGGAGGTGAACAAATGCACAAACAATGCAAGAAATGTGGAGAGATATACTTTTTAAATGAAGAAAGCTTTTATAAACACCCTCAATCAGCTGATGGATTCAGAGGTATATGTAAGAAGTGTTATAATGAAGAAACTAAAGAAAGGTATAAACATTTAGTTAAAGAGTATAAAAGAGAAGAAATAAACAAAGAAGAGATAATAAAAGCAAGAAAAGCTAAAGGATTATCAAGAAGTAAAATAGCACAAGAGTTGAATATGTCCTATTATACTTATACTTCTATAGAAACTAGAAATACAAAAACAGATAAAGAAACTTTAAATAAGATAAGAGAGTACCTTGAAATATAGGTATTCTTTTTTATTTTAAATAAATGTTGACAAAATTAAAATATGTTAGTACAATAATAATTGTAAAAGAGATTTGGAGGAATTGATATGAAAATCAAGATTAGTAATAGAGGGTATGAAACTAAACCAAGTGGCGAAGAAATAGGGAAAATAACAAATGAAATGAAATATAGTAATCATGTGGAGGTTGGGTTTGAGCAACTTAGAAAATATTTAAGCTTAGGATATAGTGTATTACTTGCGGAATTTAAAGAAAAAGGAAATATAAAATCAGAGAATATAGAGCAAATAGAGTGTTTGGCTTTGGATATAGATAGCAAAGATAATCCTATAACTTTATTAGATATGGAGTCTTTGGTATATAAGAAGTTAGGTATAATGCCTATAATAAAATATAGAACTTTTTCAGATACAGACTTTACAAGATTTAGATTGATTTATAAATTTGAAGAGCCTATAGACACAGAGAGTTATAAGCTTTTATATTCAGCTATTAGATGGAAGTTAGGAAAGTATATAGATAATCAAACTGTAAACCCTAACAGAATTTGGGCAGGAACAAACAAAGAAGTAGATTTAAATGACTTGTATATAGAATTTAAAATAAATGATATGATAAAGTTGATAAATAATTATCTAAAAGCAGAAAAGAGAAAGAAGAAAAGTAAACCGGTTAATAGAGCTATGATAGACAGTTCTCAAAAGCTAGAAGGTTTTATAAAGACCCAACACAAACAAGAGGTTAAAGAGTTGCTAAAAAGCAACATAGACCTAAAAGAATATATAGAAAAACATTTCGGAGGAAGTTGGAAAAAGAAAGGTGATAGTTGGATAAGCAAATGTTGTTTACCACATCATGCAGGTGATAGAAGTGGAGAATCGCTTAGTATAAAAGGTGAAATGTATAATTGTTTTTCACATTGTGGAGGAGGCGACTTGTTTACTATAGCAGCTATGGTATATAATACAAGTGATTTTAGTGAGATAGTTTTTAATCTTGCTAAGGAATATTCAATTCATATAGATAAAGAATATATTGGAGGTTTTAAAAAATGAGTGCTGTTAGTTTAAAAGTTAATGATAATGGAAGGGTGAATAAGGTTTCAGTTAAATGGAAATATACAGGGGTAGATGGAAAAGGTAATGAATATCCTTTAAAAATTTGGGAAAATTTAGAATGCGTTTTGTCTAAATATGGAATAAATCTAAAAAGAAATGAAGTTACTAAAGACATAGATTTTTTTAATTTTGAAGGTGCAAAAAGTAGAAATGGTAAAATTGCTGATATACACAGTTTACAGATGATTGAAGGGCTTAAAATGAATGAGAATCAAGTGGCTGTTGCTATAGCAAGAATAGCGGAAAAGAACTGTTATAATCCTTTTATAGATATGTTAAAAGAAAATGAGAATTCTGATATAAGCATAATTAAACAATTATTCGATACAATTCCAATAAAGGAAGAATATAAAGAAAATTCAGATTTTTATAGTTTGTTATTTGTAAAGTGGTGCATAGGTGTTGTTAAAATGGCTCACAACACGCTAGAAAACGCTTATGGTTCGCAAGGAGTGTTAACACTCCAAGGAGGTCAAGGAGATTATAAGAGTACATTTTTTAGACTTCTACTACCAAACCATAGATGGTTTAAAGGTGATGAAAGTGTTGACCCTTCTTCTAAAGATGATGTAATTAAAACGACTTCATACGTGATATGTGAATTGGGTGAGTTTGATGACACTATGAAGAAAGAACAAGCTAAATTAAAACAATTTTTCACTGCCGTAACTGATGAATATAGAACTCCATATTCTCATGTATCAGAGAAACACCCTAGGAGAACATCTTTTTGTGCTACAGTTAACAAAACAGGATTCTTAAAAGATGAAACTGGTTCAAGAAGATATTGGGTTATTCCAGTAAGTAGAATAGATAGAAATAAAGTTGAGGCTATAGATAAGAATAAATTCTGGGGAGCTGTTTACCATTTATACAAGTCAGGTGAAGTAACTGATTGGTTAGATAAAGAAGAAACCGCAGAACTAGAACGCTTAAATAGAACATTCAATTATAAAGATGATGTGGCTATAACATTAGATGACAAACTAGACTGGGATAGTCCTAGAGAGGAATGGGGACATTATTCAGTAACTACAATAGCAGAAAGGTTATGTATAAGAGAAAAAGCAAAAATTAAAAATGAAATGCAAAGAAGAGGAATAAAATACGAACAAAAAAGGTATGGAGGAAAACCAGTAAGAGGATATACAATTCCAATTCTACCGAGTTTAGGGGATTTTTAGCTTAGATATGCAGGTGTAGCAAATGTAGCTGGTGTGTACCATGCGACTGATACGCCTCTAAGCTAGTAATACTAACGGTTCGGGATAGGTGTAGCAAATGTAGCAGTAATTATATAAACTTTTAAAAAATATATAATATATATATATACTATTTACGCGTATATATAAAGTTTAGAAACGCTACTAAAAATTGCTACAGAGCGTTTTTAAATGGTATCTAAGCAAGTAATACCAACGGTTGAGAGGTGTAGCTGATGACTTTAAAATTTTGCTACACTTAAAAGTTGGTATTTTTTTATAAAAGTATTGACAATATTTAAAAGAAGAGTATAATAATAATTGTAAGGAGGAGATGAAATGAATATATGGAATAAACTAGGAGTAGAGCAAAATTATTTTGGAGACGCATTCATAGAAATATACAATAAAGAAGTTGCTAGACTACCAAAAGCAGAAGCATTTATAAACCAGTTTACTAATGATGTGAAGGAGGTTAAGGTAGGCAAGAGGGTTTATACCTTAGATATAGCTTTAAAGCTGTATAATGACCTTATAAGCACTTTATCACGACTTCAGCAACAATACAAAAAAGAATACGGAAAAGAAATGACTTCAGAAGAAAAAGAAAAAGGGTTTGAAATTTAAAAATAATTTAAGAAAAAGTGTTGACAAGTTATGAAATAAGAGTATAATAATAATTGTAAAGATTAAATAAAGAGAGGTATTGAAATGGAATTGGAAAGAGAAATAATGAAAGCGTACAGAAAATATGAATCAAGTAATTATATGGATACAAAGGCTTTAAATAGATATTTGAAATTAACTGAATGGTATGAGAGGAGACAAACACAATGCAAATAACAGGAATAAGAGCAATAAATAGACTTGGTAAAAGACATCAATTATCAGTAGTACAAGAAGAGCTCGCAGAACTTATACAAGCGATAAGTAAATATAATAGAAGCTTAGATAATCAATTTGATAAAGAAAAAGCTAAACAAATGATAATAGAAGAGATGGCAGATGTAACTATAATGATGGCTCAATTAATAGATATAACCGAAATAAAACAAAGTCAAATAGACGCTGCCATAAAATTAAAAACTTTAAGAATGGAAGAAAGATTAAATAAATTACAAGAAGAAGATAAAAATAGAGAATTAAGTTTACAAGATAGAATTAATTTTAGAAATGAATTAAGAAGATTATCAGAAATGATTTAGGAGGATTTATGTCAAAACAAAGAATAAAACAAAGAAAATCCAAAATAGAACAAACTAAATTATTAGGAATTATGGTAAAGAAATATTTAATTATGATGGAAGAAATAGAAAATATATATTAGGAGGGTTGATATGAATCTAGTACAAATAATAAAAGACTTTGAACAAGAAGAAAAATGGTTAAATGAACAAATGGAAGAACACTGGAAGAAGTGTGAATCAAGCGAATTTGCGAATGAACAGGATATAAGAAATTTTACGAAATATCATTGTATATTTGAAAGAGTGTCATTCATAAAATCGGAAATGGAAAGTTTATTAAAGTTATATTAGGAGGGTTTGAAATGAAAATAAATGATATATTAAAAGAAGAAAATGCAGGTAAGGTTTATATAATTACTAATGGAGAATGGAAAGGAGAAAAGATAACCATAACTGAGTTTCCAGCAGCGCAAATCACTCTTAATGGAAGAACTGACGATATAGAAGATGTGATTCATTTAGCCGGTATATCAGAAATGGAATTTGAAGAAGAAGAACCATACAAAGAGATAAGTGGAAGAGAAGCGTTAAAATTAATGTTAGATGGTGGAGTTGTTTATGGAGATAACGAATTTAATTTCGTTTATTATATAAGTGGAACTAAAATGTTTTATGAAGGTATTGGCAAAATTCGTTTGGAAAGCACGTTGGAACTTCCTGTAATACTAACTGAAAATTGGTATATTAAAAAGTAACAAATAAGGCTAGGGGAACCTAGTCTTTTTCTTATTTATATGGAAATTAAAGCGCAAAATGTGATATAATTAATGTAAAAGGAGTGATATAAATGGCTAAAATGGGAAGACCTAGAACTTTCAAAAGCGGAGAAGAGTTTTTAAATAAAATAAATGAATATGTTGAATATTGCGAAGAACAAGAAAAGTTTGTGAATGTAGCAGGTTTTTGCAGATTTTGTGGTATTCATAGGCAAAGATATTGGGAGCAAAAGGAATACTACCCGGACGCGTTTTTAATGGCGGAAGAGATATTAGAAGATGAAACCTTAAATAATAGAAAAAATCCAGTACCTATAGTAATGATGTATTTAAAAAATAAATTCGATTATAAAGATAAGATAGAAACAGAAAATATAAATACTAACGTTAATACTAATAAGAATTATGATCTTAGCAACCTATCAACAGAACAAATAAAGGAATTGTTAGATAATGAATCTTAGAGAACAATTAAAATGCGAATTAGCGAGAAGAGAATTCTGGGAATATTGCAAATTATTATATCCGAAGTTTTTTAAAGAAGAAAGAAGCTACCTAAAAGAAATGTGTGAAGCGTTTCAAGATTTCTTATATAATGATGATGAATATATGATAGTAAACGCACCACCTAGACACGGCAAGTCTTTCACTGGAGGAAATTTTGTTGAATGGGCTTTGGGTAAAAACCCTCTTCTTAAAATAATAAGTGGTTCATATAATGAGGATTTATCCAAGAGTTTCAGTAAGAAAGTAAGAGGGACAATTGAAACTGAAAAGATTGGGGATAAGATTGTTTATTCTGATATATTCCCAAATACTAGAATTAAATTTGGTAGTGCGGAAGCTAAGAAGTGGCAAACTGATTTATCAAATCAAATAAACTATCTAGCAACAAGTCCAACAGGAACAGCTACAGGGTTTGGAGCGGATTTAGAGATTATAGATGACCTTATCAAAAGTGATGAAGACGCAAATAACGAAGCGGTATTAGACAAACACTGGGAATGGTTCACAAATACAATGTTATCAAGAAGAGAAGGTAAGAAGAAAGTTTTAATCATAATGACCAGATGGAGAACAAAAGACTTAGCGGGTAGACTTATGAATATGTTAGATGAAGAAGGAGCAAAATATACTCATATAAACTTCAAAGCTAAGAAAGATAATGGAGAAATGTTATGTTCTGATATATTTAGTGAGAAAGACTATATAAAAGCAATGAAAATGGTTGGTGAAGATACTTTTAACGCTAACTACCAACAAGAACCGTTAGATTTAAAAGGAGCGTTGTATACTACTTTTCTTGAATATGAAGAATTACCAGAAGATGAAGTCGCAAGAGAGAATTATACTGATACAGCAGACGAAGGGAATGACAGCTTATGTGCTATAGATTATTCTGTTGACAGTAAAGGGAATGCTTATATACTAGATATATTATTCACCAAAGAACCTATGGAGATTACAGAAGAAAAGCTCGCACAAATGATAACCAGAGATAAAATAAATTATGCAAGAATAGAATCTAATAACGGTGGTAAAGGGTTTAGTAGGAATGTTGCTAGAATAGCCAAAGATAAATATGATAATTCTATAACTATATTTAAGCCTTTTCATCAATCGCAAAATAAATTATCTAGAATATTAACTGGAAGTACTGGGGTAATGAAAAATGTTTACTTCCCTAAAAATTGGAAGCAATTATATCCAGGATATTATAATGAAATGAGGAGCTTTCAAAGAACCGGAAAGAATAAACATGACGACGCTCCAGACGCCACAACTGGAGTATATGAAGTATTAGAAAAAAGATATATGAAGAAAAAAGGAGGTTGGGGTTGGTAATGAAAACTTATCAAGATTACGAACAATCACAAAATAAGATAAATTTTATTTTAGACGCTATAAACGATTTTAAAGGATCATTAGATTATTCAAGAGCCTTAACAGCTAAATTATATTTTGAAGGTGAAAACTCTGAAATACTTTCGAGAAGAAAGATGTTTTACGGAAAAGACAGGAAAGCAAGAGAAGACCTATTTAAAGCTAATAATAGAATCCCTAGTGATTTCTTTTCTAAGATAGTAAAGCAAGAAGTTAGTTATTTATTAGCAAACGGACTTGTTACAGAAGATAAAATAAAAAAGAAACTAGGTAAGAAGTTTGATTTAAAATTAAAAAGAATAGCAACAGAGGCGTGTGTAAGTAAAACAGGTTGGGGATATGCTTATATAAACAACAAAGGTGAATTTGATATGGCTACTTTCGATTTTTTAGAATTAGTTCCTTTATTTGATGAAAGAACCGGAACATTAAGAGCAGCTATAAGATTTTATCAAATAGATTCAGAAAAGCCTATGTGGATAGAATTTTACACCGAACAAGGAGTAATTGAATTTAAGAACTATAAAAGCAAGATAACACAAGTTTCAGAATTAAAACCTTATATACTGAAAAGTAAAACAGATATTACAGGCGAGGTTATAGTCGGTTCTGATAACTGGAGTCAATTACCTATAATCCCTTTATATTGTAACGATAGTAAAACAAGTAGATTTAAAACATCTTTAAAGAACAAAATAGATTTATTTGATATCGTTCTAAGCGATTTCGGAAATAATCTAGAAGATAGCCAAGATGTATATTGGGTATTAAAGAATTATCAAGGACAAGATATAGAAGAATTTTTAGAAGACTTCAAATATTACAAAAGTTTAAAGGTTGATGAAGATGGAGAGGCCACCCCTCACACTATAGAAGTCCCTTATGAGGCTAGAAAAACAGCTTTAGAGATGTTAAAGAAACAAATATACGACGACTCTATGGCTTTAGATACAAGCATATTAGCAGGTGGTAGCTTAACTAATGTCGCTATAAAAGCAAATATGATGGATTTAGATTTAAAGACTGATGATTTAGAAGCGGGTTGTATAGATTTCTGCGAAGATATAATAAAACTTTGTATGGAATTCTATAATATTAATTTAGATTATCAAATTAACTTCATCAGAAATAAACTTATAGATGAAACCGAAACAATAGACAATCTAGTTAAGTCTTTATCTTCTGGAATGCTATCAATAAAAACAGCTATGTCAAGGAATCCTTTTGTTGAAGATGTGAAGAAAGAATTAGATTTAGTTGATACAGAAAATTTAAAAATGTATGGACAAGAGGAAGTTATAGAAGAGGAACAATAAACCTCTTCTTTTTATTTGTATAAACGTAAATGTAAATACAAATATAAATGTAAACATATATACTTACACAAATGTAAACATAGTTATTTACATATATTTTGTGATATAATTAATGTGAGGTGATAGAATGGATAAGGCTCATAAATATACAGATAAACAAATAGAGAAATTAGAAAAAGAGATAAAAAAGGTTTACAAAAGCACCTTAGATAATTTAAATAAGGAGTTGGAGAAAGTTCTTGTTAAGATTGATTTGACTCAAGATCCTAAGAAACTTTACCCTAAGTTAATGAAAGAGAAGAGGATTAAATCTCTTATTCAAAGATTAACTAATGAACTGAATCAAGCTAATAAGATAGCAGTTCAAATAATGAACAATGAATTAATAGAAGTATATGGATACAATCATAACTGGGAAGCTTATAGTTTAGAAAAAGAATTAGGATATGATTTGAATTTTACGGTATTTAATAAGCAGACTATAAAAGCTATATTACAAGATGAAACAAATCCATTTGCTTTAATAGCGTTAGATGACTTAGAAGATAAAGCCGATATAATAAGAAGGTTAAGAAGGGAATTGTTAAGCGGATTACTAGCAGGAGAAAGCATTTCTAAGATAGCGAAAAGGATAGAGAATATAACTAATAAGAAAAGATATGATAGTATAAGAATAGCCAGAACTGAAACAACTAGAGTTCAGAATAGTGCAAGATATGATGTTATGAAACATGCAGAAAAACAAGGGCTTAAGATATCTAAGAGGTGGATTTCAACATTAGACGCAAGAACTAGAAATTCTCATAAACACTTAAATAATGAAACTGTAGGTTTGAATGATACTTTTAGTAATGGACTAGAATTCCCGGGCGATCCTAAAGGACACGTGAGTGAAGTTGTTAACTGTCGCTGTACTATGATAACAGAATTCGACGGCTTTGAAAAATCAAAAGAAGAATTAAAATTAGAAGAAGATTTAAAAAATAAAGAATTTGAAGTTTGGGTGAAGGAACATGAAGTATAGTAGTAATATAAAAATAGAAGATAATTCTGGAAGAGTTAAGAGTGAGGCGAATAAAAAGGTTAAGCTGATATTAACAGCGATCGGAGAAAAAGCAAAAGCTATATGGACTCAAATAATAACACAAAAAGGAATAGTAGATACCGGAAGGTTTAGAGGTAGTGTTGCTAATGAAGTTAAAGAAAAAGAGGTTATTATAGGAAGCGATGTCGAATATGCTCCCTTTTTAGAATTAGGAACTTCAAGAACGAGAGCAAGACCAAGTTTAAAACCTGCAGTATTAAACCATAAAGAAACTTATAAAAAACTTGCCGAACAAATTTGGAAAAGTTAAAAATAATAGTTGACACTAAAAATAACAATATGATATAATTATATTGTAACCAAGGATAAACAGTTACCCATAGTAAATACAAATCTCATAATTCAATCCTCCCTTAAGCATTTAGAACTTGGAAACGAGTTCTTTTTGTTTTATAAAAACACTTTTAAAAACTTTTAAAATAAGTGTTGACATTAAATTTAAAAAGAGTATAATAATAATTGTAAAAGATATTAATGAGGAGTGATCGAAATGAAACAAGGAACACAACAGGTGATTAAAGAAATCAAAAGAAGGAAGAGAGATAAATTTATAGAAGATTGCAAAGGACTGCTTTATTTAGCTTTAATAGTTGGAATATTATTCGCTATAGCGTGTTATGTATATTAGGAGGTAATGATATGGATATTAAAAAGATACAAGAGTTAGTTGGTAAAGAAAAAGAAGTTATAGTTTGTACAATTGATGGAATAGAAAGAAAAATTCTTACAGAAAGCATAAGACTAGACTTAGATATGGAGCATATTTATTTAAAGAAACTTAAAATACACAAAGATAATATTGTTAGAATAAAGAAAGTTCAAAGTGAAAAAGATAAATGGATTCAGTTCGCATTATCAAACAAAGAAAAGAAAAATGAAAAAGCTATAATAGTCGGTGAAGATTATCAAGTTACAGGTCGAGTGGTAGGTATTGATGAAAACGAGGCTTTAATTGAATGTGTTGGATTTTTAGGTTTGGTTTTTGTAAAATTATCTAAAATAACATCAATTTATTAATAAGGAGTGAATAATATGTATAATTATTTAAAAAGAATGTATGATTTATTAAACGAATTAACACAATTTAACGCAAAACAAAATACTGATTATGATGTAGATTATATAAAATCTTGGATATTAAGGTGTAGAGAAGAGGAAATATCTCCTAACGAATTCTACGCAACTTTAGAACACGAATACAATTATTATAAATTATCTAATAATGAAGTATATCATACTATTGCTATGATGTTAATCTATTGTTAAATTATTTAACAAATGTGAAGGAGAGATTGAAATGGATAAGCTTGGATATAGAACCTATAAATCTTGGTGCTACGCTAGTCGTAGTGCTAAGGAAAGGTTTTTAAAAGAATACGGATTACATGAATATAAATATTTATTAGATAGTTCAGAATGTCTTGCTAGAAAAATGCAAGATAAAGCAAAGCAAAATAGGAGGGAATATATAATATGGTGATATTTATAATACTAGCTTTTAGATTCTTCATTATGATGTTAAACTCATCACACGACGACGAGATGATTTTAAACTTAATAGGGTTTATTATTTCTTTAATAGCTGTTATGAATTATGTTTAGGAGGGTTTAGGATGCAAAATAAAAGATACAAAAGGTTAGCAAAGAGAATTAAAGGAGAATGTATTCTAAGAGAATTCGACGACTGTTGTATCGAATTCGAAACTTGTCCATACTCTGGGTTCTGTGGTGTACTTATAGTTCCTTTATGTGAACAGCCCCCTATGAGAATGACCAAAAAACATTTAGAATCTATAATAAAAAACAATAACAATAAAACTTTGTTTATCGATTAATAGGAGAGGTTTATACCTCTTCTTTTTTATTGCCTAAAATCGTTTCTAAGCTATTTTGAAGTGGAGTAGATTAATTACCCTCCTAACACTCTAAACGCTCTTAAAATTGATTGTAGAGGCTTATATACTGATAATATTCCTTTTCTTGTATTCCTTCCTAATCTTTAGTTTTGCATATAATTATAGTTAACTCTTAAAAGAGTTATAAATAACTGTAGCAAAATATAAAAAGTGTAGCAAAACGTACTAAACAGGAAAAATGACCAATATTCATAATTTAACAAAATGTAGCAAATGTAGCAAAATGGAAAACTAAAAATGCTACACCTCGAACTCTCGAAACCGTTGAAAACACTAGCTTTCAAAAAGAGTTAATCAATAACGTATCAAAAGTTAATTAAAACTGCTACACCCTCTAACCATTGATATTACTAGCTTAAAGGCTATAGTGTAGCAAAAATTATATAATATATAGTAAAAAGATATAAATAATATATAAATATATAGTATATATACGCGTATATATATAAAGTTATGGAATAGGGTAAAAAACTGCTACTTTGCTACACTTAGGGTTATAAATGGCTCAACCAAGCCGTTTGTAGGCGTAGCACTTTTAAATATTTTTTGCTACACCTTTTTGAGTATCTAAGGAGGTGGTTTTAAGATAAATTTAATTGTTAATTTTATACAAAAAACATATACTTCACTTTATTTGATAGTTGAAACAAGTTGACAATATGTGTTATAATGCTATTAGCACCTAGTGCTTACAACACTATAAAAACGTAAAGGAGCGATAGAATGGATATAAAGGCAATACTAAAAAGACACGGAATAGAAGGAGAAGCAGTTAACTCTATAGCAGAAACTATAAATGCAGAAATTCCAAAAGAGTTTGTTAGTAAAGCACAATACAACAAGAAGATAGGGCAAATTGATGACTTACAGAACAATGTGGCGGATTTAGAAGCTAAATTAGCTAACACAAATACTGACGAGTATAAATCTAAATATGAAGAGGCTACAAAAGCTTTAGAGGATTTCAAGAAAGATATTGAAACAAAGGAAATCAATAAAAGCAAATCAGATAAAGTTATCAACGCTTTAAAAGAAGTTGGATTTAATGAAAAAATTGTGAAATTAATATCAAAAGATATAGCTTTAGATGAAATAGAAATAGAAGAAGATAAAATAAAAGACTGGGATAGTATAGTAGAACCTTACAAGAATGAATATTCAGATTTTATACAAGTTGATAAGGTAAGCGGAAATGTTCCTGGTGAACCATTTACAAACAATGGAAATAAAAGAAGCTATACAAGAGATGAAATAAAACAAATGTCAAGTGATGAAATTTATTCGTTATATAAAAACGATCCTAATTTCACTAAAAATATAAAATAAAGAAGGAGAAAAATAGATGGCAGTAGATACATTTGTACCAGAGTTATGGAGTGCGATATTATTAAAAGGGTTAGAAGCTTCACACGTTGCTACTAACTTAGTCAACAGAGATTACGAAGGAGAAATTAGAAATGCGGGGGATACAGTTCATATTAATAGCTTTTCACCTGTAACTATCAAAGGTTATACTAAAAATAGTGATATAGAAGAAGCTGAAAGATTAACAACAACAGACCAAACTTTAGTTATTAACCAATCAAAATATTTCAATTTCGGGTTAGATGATGTTGATAAGGCTCAAGCTTTAGGTGGGTTAATGGAAAAAGCTATGAGAAGTGCAGCTTATGGACTTGCTGATTTAGCGGATAAATTCTTATTTAAGACAATGGCAGCAGGAGCAAAAACAACTATCGGAACAACAACTTCCTCACCAGTTCAATTAACAGCAGATAACATATACGAAGAAATAGTTAAGGTTGGAGTAGCTTTAGATAAGAAAAATGTACCATCAGAAGGTAGATGGATAGTATTGCCACCGGAAGCAAAAGGATTATTATTACTAGAAAATAGATTCGTGTCAACTGGTGGAGCAAAAGCAGAAGAAGTTATTAGAAAAGGTTATATTGGAGAAGTAGCAGGGTTTGAAGTATTTATATCAAACAACTTATCTAGCGACGCAGACCAAGAGGTTAATATCTTAGCAGGTACTAGAGAGGCTACAACTTATGCAGAGCAAATAATTAAAACAGAAGCATACAGAAAAGAAAAAGGCTTTGAAGATGGTGTTAAAGGACTTCATGTTTACGGGGCTAAAGTTACACAAGGTGATCAATTAGTTAAATTAATTGCTAAATTTACACCCTAGTGAATCCCTAGAAGTTAGGGAGAAGAAAACTAGAACAAGAACAAAAGCCAAAAAAGAGAGTAAAAAAATAGACTAACAACTCTTTTATATACAAGCAACGGGTTACATTTATTATTGTAATTCGTTGTTTTTTTATGTTATAATTTAATAGAGGTGATTGAATGTTAGAACAAATATTAAAAGCGATAAATAATTATTTTTATAAAACTGGAGAAGAAGGGAATTACAATATCCACGAAAATACAATACAGGTTAAAAATAAATATATTCAAGGTCAGTATATAAAGATAGAAGGTTCTATATTAAATGACGGAGTTTATAAAATAACAAATGCTTCTGAAAATAACATAAGTGTTGAAGGGTTGCAAGATGAAGAATTTGAAGGAAGAATATATGGATTGGCAATACCAAAAGCTATAATAGAATTAGAAACTAAAGTTAAAGAGTTTGAAAATAATAATAAGAATAGTATATATATAAGTGAAAGTTTCGGAGGGGCTTATAGTTATACAAAAGCAACTGATGAAAACGGAAATGTACAAACTTGGAAACAAGCATTCGAAAATGATTTGAAACCATATAGGAAAATATCAGACGGGAAAAGGAGGGTTAAATTATGTTGAATGATTATGAAGTAGTTCTTGTTAAAATAGATAAGACCTCAATTCCAGATGGATTAGGAGGATTTGAGGAGGGTTATCAAGAAGGAGCAGAGTTTAAAGGAGTTGTAACTCACGATTCTAGTACAGAGATGAAGATAGCGGAAAAGCAAGGTGTTACGAGTTCATATACTGTAATAGTAAAAGAAAATGTACCTCTTAATTATGGAGATATAATTAAAAGAAAAAGCGATAATCAGTTTTTCAGAATAACAAGCAGACCAGAAGATGGAAAATCTCCAATACCTTCACCTACTCAAATAACAATATTCCAAGCAGAGTTGCACGAAGTTAAAAGCAAATGATATAATAAGAGGTGAACAGAATGGATAATATGAGTGATATTGCTTCAACTTTTTACCAATATTTTAATACGATCAATCAAGCTTATTTAGAGGGATTAGTTCCTGAAGGAGCAAAACTTCCATATATGACATATAGCCTTTCTTATTCAGCAGAATATGAGGACGATTTAATACAAGTAAAAGTATATGATTCTGGAACTTCTTTAAAGAGAATAAGCGACATAACAAATAAACTATCTAATGATATAGGTTTCGGGAAAATCTTGAAAACTAAAAACGGGACTTTATGGTTAAAAAAAGGAGAACCTTTCGCACAATTCATTAGATTAGAGAATGAAGTAGCGATTTATATTAATCTAATTACAAATTATTTAGGAGGTTAAAAATGGCTAAAATATTAAATGGATTTACAAAGGATACAGCTAAAAATTTACAATTAGACGCTGGAATTATAGTTACTGGCTTAGCTTCACCAGAGAACTTTGCTGGAGAATTAACTGGAGCGACTTTACTTGGTGCTACTAGTGGTGGTGGAAGTTTTGTTGTAGAAACGGAAATGAGAAACTTATTTGAAGATTTAGACGGGGCTAGAGGAAATTATAAAGAGGGGAATGTTATAGATAGTTACAATATTACTCTGACTACTACAGTGGCAGAGATGACAGCTAAGAATATCAAGTTAGCACTAGGGGCAGCAGACACAACGGCTAAGCAAGGGACAGAAACTGATGTAGATATAACTAAAGCGAGAATGACAATTAAAGCAGAGGACTACATTGATAATGTTTGTTGGCTTGGAAGTTTAAACGGTAGCGATAAACCTATGATAATAGAACTTAAAAACGTAATGAATACAAATGGATTAAACTTCACTTTTGAAGATAAAGGGAAAGGTAAAATCGAATTAGAGTTAAAAGCACATTTTGATCTTACAAAGCCGGAAGAAGTACCATTTGCTATTTATACACCTAGTGTAAAAGAATAATAAGTTATATGAGGAGTTGTTAGTATGAAATTAAGTGAGTTAAAAGTTAAAGAGTTTAAACAAATGTCTATAAAATTATTGCCTTTATTGAAAAAAATAACAGGTGATGAGGATTTGAAAAAAGCTATGTTTAAACCAGTTCCGATAGAATTAGGAATGACAGAACTAGAGATAAAGAAAATTAAATCGGAATATAAGATAAATAAAGTTTATGAAGTATTAGAGATATTTTTAGAAAAACACGAAGAAACTTTTTATAGTATATTGGCTATAATAAATAATATAACACCAGAAGAAGTTGAAAATTGGACTCTATCAGAATTAGTTAATTCATTAATGGATATAGGTGAAGATGAGGGGTTCAGTAGACTTTTTACGTTAGCGGTCAAATAGAATTTAGCGATTATATAATATATCTAAATGATTGTAACATAGATTACGACTTTAGAGTGTTGCTTGATTATTGTTTGGCTAGAAAAGAAAAAGATATTAAAGAAGAGTTCAGATGGAGGTATCTAAATGACTTAACCTGCAAGATAGCACAAGCGAGTAACGAAGGGTACAGAAAATTAAAAACGTACTCAATGATATATAAAGAGGTCTTTGAGAAAGGTCAAGTTAAAGAAGATAACAGAACTGATGAGCAAATAATAGAAGATACTTTAAAATTGTTTAGAAAGTAGGGAGGGTGGTAACCCTCTCTTTTTTTGATAAAGGAAGTGAATAAATGAACTTATTTAAATTAATGGCAACCATAGGGGTTGATTCAAGCGAATTTGATCGAGGGATTGAGAAAGCGAAAGGTAGTACAAATAGCTTAGCTGATTTTGTAAAAAAAGTTGGAATAGCTGCAACGGTAGGGAAAATCGGGAAGGCTAGTATTGATATGGGAATGACTTTTGAAGCAAGTATGTCGCAAGTGGCAGCCACAATGGGGATGACTAAAGAGGAAATAGAAGGAGGGAGTGATAGTTTTAAATTATTAGAAAAAGCAGCTAAAGAAGCAGGAGCGACTACACAATTCTCGGCAACGGAAAGTGCGGAGGCTTTGAATTACTTAGCATTAGCAGGATACGACGCAGAAGGTGCGGTTAAAATGTTACCTAAAGTGCTTAATTTAGCAGCAGCCGGAGGTATGGATTTAGCAAGGGCTTCTGATATGGTAACAGATAGTATGTCAGCTTTAGGGATAGAAACAAAAGACGCAGATAAATTTATAGACCAGATGGCGAAAACTTCTCAAAAATCTAATACAAATGTAGCACAACTTGGAGAAGCTATATTAACCGTTGGAGGAACTGCGAAAGTTTTAAAAGGTGGAACAGCGGAGTTAAACGCTCAACTTGGAATATTGGCTGATAATGGTGTCAAAGGAGCGGAAGGTGGAACAGCTTTAAGAAATATTATATTATCTCTTTCAAGTCCTACAGACAAAGCTGCTAAACTTATGAAGAAATTAGGGTTAGAAGTTTTTGACGCTAGTGGTAAAATGAGAGCAACAAACGATATATTTAACGACTTAAATAGAATATTAGGAACTATGACAGAACAAAAAAGAACACAGGTTTTAAGTGAATTGTTTAATAAAGTTGACTTAAAAAGTGCAAACGCTTTATTAGCTAACTCTGGAGAAAGGTTTAATGAATTGTCTAAGCAAATATTAAATTCAGAAGATGCAGCCTTAAATATGGCTGAAACTATGAATGCTAACTTAAGTGGGGCAATAACTACTTTAAAAAGTGGATTAGAAGGGTTGGCAATAGCGACTTATGATAAGTTTAAAGAACCTCTTACTAATGCAGTTGAAGGGGTTACAAAAGTTATACAAGAATTAATCGGAGCTTTGGAAAGTGGAAAACTTGATAATTTATTGGCGTTAATAGCTGCAGGGATAGGTGCAGTAGCTACTCAAATGCTGATAGTTAAAGGGATTGCTTTTGCTTCTATGATAGCGGGAATTGCAAGTAAGTTAATAACTGCAGCTTCTATGGTTAAATCTTTTAGTGGAGCTATGGCTATTTTAAATGCAGTTTTAATGGCGAATCCGATTGGGTTAGTGGCAGGGGCTATAGGTGCTTTAGTAGGAGCGTTCATGTATCTTTGGACTACCAGTGAAGGGTTTAGAAACTTTTGGATTGGGCTTTGGGAGAATATAAAACAATTTACAAACACTGCAATACAAGCTATATCAAACTTCTTCACGGTTACAGTGCCGAATGCTATACAAAATATGATTACTTGGTTCTCGGAATTACCTAGTAGAATAAGTGAATTTTTAACACAAGCTATAGAAGGAGTTAGAAATTGGGCAATAGAAATGGCTCAAAAGGCGGTTGAAACTGGAACAAATTTTATAAGCTCTATAAAAGAATGGTTTTCACAATTGCCTTATAATATAGGATATGCAATAGGGGTTGCATCAGCTTCGATAGCGAAATGGTCAGTAGAAACTTGGGAGAAAGCAAAAGAAACAGGCAGAAACTTTTTAACATCTATAATAGAATGGTTTCAACAATTACCTGGAAGGATAAACCAGTTTATTAATGATAGTTGGAATAAGATTAAGAACTGGAGTTCCAATATGTGGAATAAGGCGAAAGAAACAGGAATGAATTTCTTAAACGGAATCATACAGTGGTTTCAACAATTACCTTCAAGGGTATATAGCTGGTTAACAACTACTGTGAATAAAGTTATAACTTTTGGTAATAATATGAAAAATAAAGCACAACAAATTGCCAGAGATTTTTCAACTTGGTTAATAAACGGAGTCAAGGATCTACCTAGCAAATTTTCTAATATAGGTAAAAATATAGTTCAAGGGGTTTGGAATGGTATTGTAGGAATGAAAAACTGGATAATGGATAAAGTCAGTGGTTTCTTTAGTGGAATATTAGATGGAGTTAAGTCTGTATTCGGTATTCATTCACCGTCAAGAGTATTCAGAGATGAAGTAGGTAAATGGATTCCAGCAGGAGTTGAGGTAGGAGTTGAACAAGGTATGCCTAGCCTTAAGAGAAGTGTAGAGGATAATATGGCTACTTTGACAGATGTTGAAATACCTACTATACAAGCTAATCCTAGAAGTCTTGATAATAATAATAGTGAAATTATTGAACTTCTTAGAATAATAGCCTCTAAAGACTTTAATTTACAATTAGATGGAAGAGAGTTGACAAGAGGAATAGCACCTTACCAAGAAGAGTTAACAGAATACAATATGCTAAGAACAATATAACAGGAGTGGTTTAAATAACCACTCTTTTTGTGATATAATTAATGTGAGGTGAAAATATGAACAACTTATATTTTAATGGTAAAGATTTATGGAATGATTTTAATTGTGGAATTTTAAAAGGTATTCAATATCCTGTTGTTAAAGAAATTATAGAAAATATACAAGTAGAAGGGAATATATACGGAAATTTAACAGGGAAAACAGGAAGTTATGAAGATTTAATTCAAGAAGTTAACGTAAGAATGTTTGGGTTAGATAATTATAGAATGAGAATCTCTTTTATAGAAGATTGGTTATCTAATATAGAAGATAAAAGATTGTTTTTTAAAGAGAATTTAGATAGATGTTTGCATGTAAAAAACGCTTATATATCAAGTAAATATAATAAAAACGGAAACAATTGTGTGGAGTTTTCACTAAAGTTTGAATGTGAGCCTTTTTATTTTGATTCTAATATAAGAACTATAACTTGGAACAAAGATACTATCTTAAAAAGTGATACTATGATAGACTATGAACCTATTATAGAGTTACAAGCGACAGGAGCAAAAACTACAATTATCATAAATGATAAAGAATTGAGTTTTGATAGCGTTAACGGAACTTCCTATATTATAGATTGCGAAAAAGAATATGTTTATAAAAAAGGAACAAGAACACCTATAATAACAAAAGGTAGCTTCTTTAAAATAAAAAGAGGGAATAACACCTTTGCTAGCACAACTACAAACTCTATCAAAATACAACTTAAGAATAGATATAGGGGGTAAATATGAGCAGATTATATTCCGAGATAGCAACAAGAGAAGAAGTTTTAACGACTAACGGATTGTATAATTTAAGTGAAATAACTTTGAATAGTAGAATAACAGAAGAGTTCAACGGAGAATTCAGTTTAGAAGAAACTTACGCTATTTCAAAAAATGTATTCAACGAAGAAGTGTACAACAATATACAAGAAGAGAAGATAATAAAGGTCGATGATGAGTATGGCGAAGAAGTTTTTAGAATAGCCAAAGTTAGAAAAGATAAAACAAGCATTTATATATATGCAAGACAAATAACTATAGCTGACCAATTAACATTGTATCTCAACGATGTTAGACCAGAGAATACAAACGGGCAAGGGGCTTTAAGTCATTTAATGGCTAATGCAGTAGGAAGGAATAAAGATTTCTTTTTAACCTCTGATTTAAGCAATACATCGACAGCTTATTATATAGATATGAGCCTTTATGACGCGTTATTTAAAGCAGATAATGCTTTTGTAACCCGTTGGGGTGGAGAAACAATAAGAAGACAATATAACTGTAAAATAAACCAAAGAATAGGAGAAGATAGAGGAGTTGTTATTAAATCTAAGAAGAACCTTATAGGGTTTGAAATAAATAGCAACCTAGATGAATTAACAACTAGGATAATTCCAAAAGGGTTTGACATAATTAAAGCTAACCCTGTAGACTCTCCTTTGATAAATAATTACTCTTCTATATATACAAAAGTAATAAAATATGATGATGTTAAAGTTAAAAATGAAAATAATCCAGATGAAGGATTTGACACTTTAGAACAGGCACAAACGGAATTAACTAGAAGAGCAAAAGAACAATTTTCTGTGTTCAATATAGATAAGATACAAGCAGAATACACTTTAAACTTTATAGATTTAAGTAGAACGGAACAGTACAAAGATTTTCAAATTGCTGAATCTGTGAATATAGGTGATATTGTCAACATTCAAGAAGATGTTTATAATACGAATATAAAGGCTAGAGTTATTAAAAGAGTGTACTCTCCTAAATTAAAAAGAAGAATAGAAACTAAAATAAGTAATATATCACAAGATTATAAAACGATATCCGTGGAAAGTATATTAAAAGAATTAGAGAAGCAATTAGAAACTTCTAAAAACCCTAATTTAGCTGATTATATAAATACTATGATAGAAGCGGGATTAAAGGATAGCTATGTTGTGTTAAAACCTAACGAGTTGCTTATAATGGATGATAAAGATATAACAAAAGCTAAAAATGTAACTAGATATAATAAAAACGGTTTAGGGTTCAGCACTACAGGTTATTACGGTAATTATGAATATGGTTTTACTATAGATGGTAAAATAAACGCCTCTTTAATATCTACCGGAATATTATCAGCTATTATTATACAAAATGCTGACGGAAGTGTTCAATTAGATTTAGGAAGCACCGAAGGAATTATCTTTAGAAAAAACGGTAAAGACGCTATTAAAATAGCAAATAATGATGTAATTCTTTATGATTGGGAAGATACAACGAAAACACCTAGAGTTCCAGTTGGGAGAATGTTCTCGGCTAGAAAAACAAAATCAAGAGCAAGAGGAATTGTTCTTGAACATGAAAAAGATTGTTATCTTGCTATAGGGTATAAAGATGAACAAGGAGGAGGATTTTCTTATATAGATTTTGATATAGATCATATAACTGGTGCGGATAGTAAAGCGGATTTTATAGTTTGGAAAGCGCCTGCTTTTAGAAGAGGTGTGTTTTTTGGCGACAGCGATCAAACAGAAGTATATCAAAGTGTATCTGATAATTTGGCTGTGAAAAGCAAAGGGTTTGCGGTTGTAAACAGTGAAACAGAAACAACTATGTTCGTTGTAAATCAAAAAGGTTTTTCGCTTTGGGATAAAAACGGTAATGACGTAGTTTGGAAAAATGAAGGATCAGACACTTTCAATTTCGGGGGAAATGTTCATATAGGAGGTAACTTAATAGTCAATGGAAGTTATCCAAGAAACTTAAGTGAAAAATTGGACGACAAAGAGATAGACTTATTACACGAATTGTATAAAAAGGATTTACAAATAAAAGAATTGCAAGAAAGAGTTTCAAAACTTGAATCTACAATGAATAAAATGGTAAAATTAATTGAAAGAGGTGTTTAGATGAGAGATATTATAGAAAATAAAGAAATAAAAGTAAATGAAAGAAATATTATCCCTTTAGCAGAAGTTAAAGAGGAATCAGATATAACTCTTAATTTAGAATTGTATAAAAATAATATACCTTTTGACGTAACAGGTCAATCTATAAAATTAGGACTTTTGATAAACAACGAGTTAATCGGAGAACAGTCAGATGGAATAACAATAAATAAAAATGTAGTAACTATAAAATTAAAAAATAGTTTTATTCAACCTGGGAAACTGGAATTAGACTTAACTTTAACTGATAACACAGGAAGAATGACAACTAGTAGTTTCTATTTAATTGTTAATAAGAAAACTATAGGTGGAACAAGTGTACAAGGAACTGATTTATTAGAAACTTTAGACAAAATTATATTATATTTTAAGGTCAATTCTCAAAAAGCTATAGATGGGTTTATTGCGGAGAGTACAGAATTGCTTACTAATATAAAGAAAAATGGTGAAAAAATTATAAATGATATAAAATCAAATTATGATAGCTTAAAACAAATTATAATAGATGAAAATCAAGCAGCTAATTTACAAGAACAAATAAATATAAATAAGAATAGAATTGAACAATTAGAGGATTTAACACCGGTATGGCAGGAATATGAAGGAGTAGGTAATATCACTATTAATGATAGTTTTGATGGTTTTACTAAAGATTTGACTATTAAAGGGAGAACCATTCAAAATTTAGTTGAGAATGGAAATATCAAAAAAGCAGTTATGAAAGGTGGAGCAACGCAAGCTAAATACATGTTTTCTGTCATACCTGATATATCTAATAAAATTTACACATTAATATTAGTAGCAGAAAATGTTGTTAAGGAAGGGGTTAGTGTTAGTATAAGCTTCGATAAAGGAACAGGAACACAAAGCAATATAAAAGAAATTAAAAATGGAATAAACGTATCTACAAGTATAATTAGAGATATAGTTGCCACTGAACTTATGATTTATTACACATCTGATAATATTGGGAAGCTTTGTGATGTAAAAGATATAATTCTATTAGAAGGTGACTACACTAATAAAGAAATTCCTACTACGTATTTCGATTCTATTACGTCCGCTGGAGAACAGGAAGATAATAAAATTAAGATAAAAAGTGTTGGGAAGAATTTATTTGAACCTAACTATTTTAATGAAAATGCAGAAGCTGGAAATATAACAAGAAAGCTAACGTATAAGTTAAAGCCAAATACCAAATACACTTGTTCTTCCAATATACCGAAAGCAGATGGAAAGCCGGCAACAGTATATTTCAATGGAGAAAGTAGCGACACTAATGGAGTTTTCTTAAATATGCCAAAAACATTCACAAGTAATTCATTAGGTGAGATTGATTTATTTATAAAAGTTAATGGTGAAACTGGATTTACTATACAAGACTTTATAAATGGATATATGTGGATTCAACTAGAAGAAAACACAATCGCAACAAATTACGAACAGTTTAGGAGCAAATCAATTGAAATTCCTTTACCGTTCGAAGGTGGATTAAAGTCATTACCAAATGGAATCAGTGATGAAATTTACGACAGTGGAAAAATAATTCAAAAAATAGAAAAAAGAGTATATAAACCCGAAGATGAATTATTACCTAACGTAATAACAGATAAGAAAAATACAATAATCGAATTAGACAAATATAAAACTTATGATATAAATCCTTTCTTTTTAAGAACTTTTAACGAAACTACACATTTATATCAAGAAAATAACATTTGTGGAGAAGCTAGTTTTAAAATAGCAAAAGACAGAAATTCTATTATAAACGGAAATACAGAATCAATATCAAAATTAAATAAAATTTCAAATTCTCACGAGAATTTCATAAACAGACAAAAAGATAAAAACCGATTAATAACAACTGATATATCCGATATAAAGACAACTATTGGAGAATTGACTGAATCAGATGTTATCCAAAACGAAAATATAAGCGATATTACCAATATCATAAATACTAAATTGAGTGGAATATATTTAGATGATATGGAGGGTAACGATGACTTTGAAAAACTTCAAAATGCGATAATAGAAGTTATTAAAGGTGATAATAGAAACATTATTTTAGATAGAAAAGTTTTAATACCTTCTGGAAAATCATTAATGATTAACAGAGAAGTTGAAGGTTCTTATTTAACTGATAACCATTTAGGATATCAAATAAATATTTATGGAATTGGGAATGGTGGTATTATTAAAAAAGATAATGGATTTATATTCGATAGCTCTGATATACAACCTAGTTCTGACGAGAGTGTTATAACCTTCACTGGTCAAATTGCACTTTATAACATGTATATAGAGGGTAATAAAGAAAACGCTATTTTAAACGGTGATAGATTAATAAGATTTACCATTCAAAACTGTGATATAAATAAAATTAAATTAGTAGAGTCTGTTAAATTCACTCAATCATTATATTTCTTGAACAATCGAATTAGATGGTGGAATGGCAATTGTATAGATACTAATAATAATTATGATTTAACAGTAAAAAATAATCTTTTTGAATTCGGTCAAAACTTTTGGACTTTTAAAGGAGCTAACGGGGTTAGAATAGCTGATAATGTAATTGAAGGGTTAACAGGATATGTTGTTAAAGCAAAGCCAGAATCTAGTTGCAATACTCTTGTGATTGATGGTAATTATGTGGAAGGTAATAAAGAATATTTTGATTTTACAGAATTAAAAGGGAGTGGGTTAAGAGTTTCTAATACTTTCAGCCACACAACCGAATCAAATCCTTATCCTGTCATCTTCTATCTACCTATTAAAGCATACGAAACTGGAAGCCATTTAGACGAAACGGTTTTTATAAGCAATAGCGATACTGGAAATAGTTGGTTATATGATTTTAAATCAAAACCTAGTGATTTTGTTAAAATAATTTGTATAGGCGATAGAGGGAATATAAAAACAAAAGAATATTCAAAATATCTTACGTTTGTAGGTAGAACCTTAAGCGAAGCCGGAAGTAATCCAAGTTTTAAAAAATATAGAAAAGGCGATATAGATGTTATATATGGTAACCACCAAGAAACAATCACTCTATCTTCCGAAATAAAAGTTCACGTTATAGAAGTTGACACAGGTTTTATGCTTAGCGAAACTGATTTAGTTTCTATTCAATATAATGGTGGTGGTGGTCATTATGACGATCAAGCATATATAGCAAATGTTAATATATGTTCTCACATAATAAAAGATAATTCAACTAAATTAAAAGTTGTAATTTCTCCTACAGGGAATTATACAGGTGCAGTTACAGTAAACTTAAAAATATCTATTTTAAAAACACCTTCCACTGTTTTTTAAAATTAATATCAACTATAATTAAGAGGGATAATCCCTCTTTTTTTATTGTAATCAAATGGTAAAATGTGATAAAATTATAGTAAAAAGGAGGTAATTCAATGAAAGTTAATCACAGACAAGGACATTCAGTTAATTGCAGAGGAGCAAAAAAATATTTAGATGAAGTAGATGTTTGTTCAGCTGTAAATAAGGAATTTGAAGGGTTTTTATCACAGTTAGGTATTAAAGGCGTAGATTGCACTTCTACAGAAAGAACTGTTAATGGTGATTTGAATTATGGTATAAATAAAAACAATGCTAATAAAGCGGATTATTATGTTCCTATCCATGCTAATGCAGGAGGTGGACAAGGGGCTGAAATATGGCTATATCCTAATCCTTCAACCGAAACTAAAAATAAAGCTACGGCTATGTTAAAGAATTTAGAGAAATTAGGATTTAGAAACAGAGGGATAAAATATAGTTCTAGTTTAGCTGATTTAAAAAGAACTAATAATAAAGCTGTTTTAGTAGAGTTATTTTTTGTAGACACAAAATCCGACTGCGATTTATATAATAAAATAGGTGCTAAAAAGATAGCTAAAGCATTAGCAGAAGGAATATCCGGTAAAAAGATAGAAGAACCAAAACCATCAGGTAAATTATACAAAGTTCAAGTAGGTGCGTTTAGTTCTAAAGCTAACGCGGATAAATTAAAAGAAGAGTTGAAAAAGAAAGGATATAACGGGGTTATAGTTTAAGGTGATATATGAAAGGATTTTTTGAAAGAATATCAAAATTAATTTGTGTTAAGTCCATAATGACTTTAATGTTAACTTTTATTTTTTGTAAAATGTCTAACGAAGGGATAATAAGTGGAACTGAATTTCTAACTATTTTTACTATGATTGTAGGTTTTTATTTCGGGGTTCAATCTAAAAAAGAATAGTAGGTGAGCTAATGGAACACTCATTTAACCAAAGGTTAAACGAAAGAGAAATTTTTTTAATAAGAGAAGAGTTGCGAGAGATGAAGAAAAAGCAAGAAGAACTGGAAAAAAGAATGTATGAACTGGAGAGAAATGACGGATTAGATAAAATTGGAATAAAAAACAATTTAGACATGATTATAGCAAATACAAAAGATATCGACGAAATGAAAGATAAGCCAAACAAAAGACAAGAGAGTATAATAGTTGTAGTAATAACAGGAATAATTACGGCTATAATAACATATATTACTAGTAAGTTATAAAATACCGGAGGTGTTGAAGTGGAAGAAAATAATCAAGAAAAGGTTTATACTGAATTAATAAGAAGTTTAATGTTGCAGAACAGAAAACAGTTAAAGGAAATGAAAATCATATGCTTAGCTTGTATAATAAGCACTATGGTTATAATAGGAAGTCTGGTAGGTGGAGCATTATACTTCTTTAGCGCTTATGCTGTTGAGGTTGAGGACACAATAACTTATGAACAACAATCAGATGGAAATTCAAGTATAATAAATGGTAACCAATACAAAGATAACGCAGTTCATAGCGACGCAAGCAATGGCAAATAGAGGTGAGATAAGTGGCAGTTAAGCAAAAGAAAGTGGTAAGAAGAAAAGTAAGAATAAAGAAGAGAAAGTAATATGATAGGTAGCAACGATATAAAGAAAATGCTTGAATACGCTCACAAACCGACAGTGGATATGGCACTAGAATTTGTCAATCTTAAGGATAACGAAAGAAAAGTAATTGATTTAGTGGATATAAGAGGATTAACTCACGAGGAAGCTAGTACGGAATTAGAATGTTCAGTAAAGACTATATATAACATCAAAAGAAAAGCCTATAAGAAGATCGCTAAATCTTGGGAGAAAGAAAAAGTAATAATGGATATAATAGAGGGGTTCTAATACTCCTCTTTTTTATTTGCGTTTATTTCACCTTCTAATGAGTTTTGAAGTGAAGTAGGGTAATTTATCCTTTAAAGCTTTAAACGCTCTCTAAGAGGCTAATACGCGCTTAGATATTGAAAATAGATTTAAGCTGTATCTAAAGTTTACAATTAAAATTTAAAAAGCCACCTTCTGAAAGGGTGTAGTAAAAAATGTAACTGAACGCTTGGTCATTTCAAAACCTGTAAAGCGTTGATATAACTAAGTTAACAAGACAAGAGTTATTTAAAAACGTATCAAAAGTTGTTTAATACTGCTACACCTCTAAACCGTTGAAAACACTAGCTTACAATGACTACCGTAGCAAATGTACCACTTTTATTTTATATAAAGATATAAATAATATATAATATATATATACTATTTACGCGTATATATAAAAGTTTAGGAATAGACTAAAAAACTGCTACTTTGCTACACTTAGGGTTATAAATCGCATAACCAAGCCGTTTGCAGGTGTAGCTTTTGAAAATAAATTTTGCTACACTTATCAATCTATCACTTCACTCTAATAAAAATAAAAAAGTTTTAATAAAGTATTGACATTAAATTTAAAAGGAGTATAATAATAATTGTAAACAGTAGTTAATAGCTAGGAGGTATTGAAATGAATGAATTGATTAAAATTACAACTAACAAGGAAGGGAAACAACTAGTAAGTGCGAAGGAATTATATTTAGGATTGGGGTTAAATAAATCTAATTGGGCAAAATGGTTTAATAAAAATATAATAAACAACGAATTCTTTTTAGAACACAAAGATTGGGAGGGGTTCGTCTTTAGTACGAACGGTAATGAAACCACCGATTTTGCTATATCGATAGATTTCGCTAAGCATATTGCTATGATGGCTAGAACTGAAAAATCACATGAATACAGAAATTATTTTATAGAATGCGAGAAGAAATTAAAAGAAGTTATAACGCCTAAGTTACCTCAAACTTATAAAGAAGTTTTAATAGAATTAGTTAAAACTATTGAAGAAAAAGAAAGAATAGAAGAAGAGAAAAATAAACTAATCCACCAAGGTAAATTATATACAGCTACTGAAATAGCTAAAGAAGTAGGATTTAGAAGTGCAACGGCTTTTAACAAAGATTTGGAAGAAAAGAAAATTCAATACAAATGTAATAATACTTGGGTATTAAACGCAAGATATGCAGAGTTAGGATATGTATCAATCAAACAAATAGAGCTTGATAATGGAAGAATAATCTATGATAGAAAATTTACAGGTAAAGGTAGAGATTGGTTAATAAATAAAATTTATAATAAAAATGTTGACAAAATTTAAAATACTGATATAATAATAATTGTAAAGAACAAATAAAACAAAAGGAGTTGTTGGATATGTTAAAATTTATAGCTAAGGTTTGGATTGCAGGTGAAGTTAATGATTTAAGGAGAGCAAGAAAACAAAGAAAAAAACAAGAGAAACTTAATAAAGCAGAACAAAAGAGATTGGTGTTTAAGAAAATATGCGAAGTAGAGGAAGAATTAAGAAAACCTCAAAATAGACAGTTGAAAAAAGAATATGAAAAATATCAAAACGGAAAAGCAATAAGTTTGGTTGTTTTTATATTAAGTATTGTTTTATCAGCGTTTTTACCACCTTTGTTTGGAATGAGCGTCATTTCTTTGATATATATGATTATATGTGTGATCAAAGAAAGGTATATAATAAATAAAATTTCTATTAAAGGGGGAATATAAATGAGGATTGAACTTCAAGGAAGCACAATAATAAATGGTATAACAGGAGAAAAGATATGTGATATATCAGAATTAAGTGATTATGGTCAAGCAATGTATATAATAGAATTACTTATGAAAGATAGACACAAAGCCGAGGAAGATTATTTAAAAATATTAGAAGAAAATAGATTATTGGAACTAGATAATTCTTTATTAGAAGAAGAAGTATCAGAACTTGAGTATAGACTGAATGAAGTGGAAAGCGATTTTCAAATGTTTAGAGATAGTTTAGATGAATGGAGCAGGGATTATGATAGGTGATAAATTAATAGAAGAATATAACGAGAGAACTAGAGACAATTGGTTAGCTTTATATTTAGCTATAACTTATATAGAAGATAAGCAAGGATATTACAGTAGTGATGAAGCGTTAAGAAAATTAAAATTAAAAGATTGAGGAGTGTAGAAATACACTCTTTTTTATTACCTTTAAATTGCCTATAACTTACTTATTAATTCTATTCAAGTCAACCTTATATAAAGAGTAAAATTAAAGTATAAAAGGAGTTGATAAAATGTATAACGGATATGGAAGTTATAACAGTTATGGAAGTTACGGAGGTTATGGAAATATTAATCCTATGCAACCTCAAATAGATAGATTAAATCAAATGCAACAAATGCAACAAGCTCAACAACAACCACCTCAACCTCAACAACCTACAGGACAACAAGTTATTTTAGTTGGTGGTATAGAAGAGGTTAAAGCACATCAAGTGGATTGGAGTGGAAAACCTAATTACTTTGTGGATAATGCAAATAATAAAATTTATATAAAAAGATTAAGTATGGAAGGAATACCTGTTATAAGCACATATTCGCTCGATAACACTCCTACAGAAAATAAAGACACTTATTGTACTAAAGAGGAATTAAATAGCTTAAAAAGCGAATTAGACAATTATAAGAATGTATTAGATAATTTATTAAGCCAATTAGGAGGTAATAAAAATGAATAATCCTATGCGAATGTTAATGCAAATTATGCAAGGTGGAGGGAAGATAAATCCACAACAAATAATGAGTATGTTTGGTAATAGACCAGAAATGCAACAAGCACAACAAATGTTAAATAGCGGTAATGATCCTAGACAAATAATAAATAATATAGCAAAGCAAAAAGGGATAGAACCTAACCAATTAAAACAAATGGCACAACAATTCGGTATTAAGCTTTAATAGCTTTAATATAAATATAAAATTTTAGGAGGTAGCAAAATGGCTATGGACGGTGGAATGGGTGTAACACCTGTTTACAATTTAGACAGAAGAGATAACGATGGCTTTTTCGGTGATGGCGGAGGAATGTGGGTATTTTTCTTATTTTTCCTTTTAGCTTGGGGTGGAAATGGCTTCGGAGGCTTTGGAGGAGGTAATGCACCTTTGAATACTTTAAACAATGACTTTTTATACACTAATTTAAGCGGACAAATCGGAAGATTATCCGACCAAAACACATTCTTATCAAATTCAATACAACAAGGTATTTGTAATTTAGGGTATGAGAATTTAAGCAACTTTAAAGATTTACAAGCAGAAATAGCAAACTGTTGTTGTACTACAAACAGAAATATCGACGCAGTTAGATATGAAAATGCACAAAACACTTGCGCAATAATTCAAGCTAGTGAAAAGAACGCTGATAGAATAATTAATCATTTAACTCAATCAGAAATCCAATCATTAAGAGATAGCTTAAATACTGCTAACTTACAATTAAGTCAACAAGCACAAACAGCTAATTTAATTTCAACATTAAGACCTTTCCCTACACCATCTTATATAACTTGTTCACCATATACAAGTGCATTTGATGGTTACGGAATAGGAAACGGTTGTGGTTACGGATTAGTTTAATTTCCCTCAAAAGAGGTGATTCAAGAGGGGAGAAATCCTCTCTTTTTATTTTGAGAATATTATAATATATAAGGAGTGAATTTTTAATGGCATGTAATAGAAGATGTAACTGCTGTAACAGAAGATTAATATCAACAAGTGTAGCTGTAACAGGAACAGCACCTAATCAAGCTTTAACAATAACAGTACCAACACAAACTTTCACTAATTTAGAAAGAAGATGTTTAATAATAACACAATCAATTCCGGCGGGGGCTAGCAATTTACCAGTTGTAATTGAAAACGGAACAGATGTTATACCGGTTAGAGTAAGAACAGGTAATAACTTAAGAGCAGACCAAATAAGATGTAGAAGAAGATACCGAATAATATATGGTGATGATCCAATTCATTTCTCATTAGAATGCGGAGTGCCTTGTACTTGCTTCTCTACAGCACCGGTATTGTTAGAAGAAGATGAATAATAATTTTAATAATGATATAGATTATCTAGCTTTATTTGGAACGTTTTAGGGGTTTTAAACTATATGGAAAACATAAAACAAACCTCTAATGATGAATTATTAGAAGAATTGAAAAGGTAAGATGATGTGTATCTAGAAACTATAATAAAGCAAAACAATGAAATAATAAGATTGTTGAAAGAGAGGGAATGAAATTGCATAGAAAGAAGCTAATAGAGTTGAATGAGAAGATTCTAGAAAAAGCAGTGCCAAAAGTTGAAAGGGCGATTATGAATGACAAATGGGATTGTGAATGTTTTGAAACAATGAGTGAAGCTATAAAAAATATATACAAACTTGAAATAATGGAAAAAGGTGAAGAAATGGTGGAAGAATACAAAGAACACAAAGAATATGAAACACCTAAAACTAGAATGAAAGATGAAGATAAAACAGATTTTGAAATGTGTGTCGATGAGATTATAGAAAAACATGGATACGAAAAAGGTATGAAAGCTTTAATGAAGGTTCTAAATGAATTGATGGAAGAGGATTTAAGATTGATTCATACTAGAATGTATGAAAATACTATGAGAAAGTTAAAAGAATTAAAATGATAAGCAGTTATGATGAAAATAATATAGCTGTAAAATTATTAAAAGAGGCTGTAGAAGTTTTCGCAAACGGAGAAATGTTCCATGATTCATTATCAAGAAGCGCTCATATGAAAGGATTACAAGGGTTTAAAAGATGGCATAGAGTACAATCTGGAGATGATAGAAGTCATAGGGGAGAGATACAACATTATGTTATAGATCAATTTGGTGAGAATTTAACTCCGGAATGGAACTATGAAATAAAAACACCTATAGATATAGAAAATCATCTATCTATATATTTAGATTGGGAAATCCACGTATATAAGACTATTTCAGCTATAGGTAATAGATTAATGAGTGAAGGATTCGCGGAAGAAAGTAATTTAGTTTTAGAACCTTTAAAAGGAGTTAGAAAAGAAATAGAAAAAATCAGAAGATGGATTCAAGATTTTGAATTTACTAATTATGACCATACTTATATAAAAATGGTTGATAAAGTACTTCACGACAAAATTAAAAAAATCGAAGAATAATAGGAATATTTTCTGGAATATTGAATATGATATACTAAAGATAAAGAAAAGGAGAGATTTTAATATGAGTAAAGCAATGGATTTATTAGTAGAAACTATTTTAAGAGAGGGTTTAGAAGAAAATCAAGAAGGAGCAAAAGAATATGCTAGATATTTAGTAGATATGGGGCTAAAAGAATATTATTCTATTGAAGAAAAAGAAAATTTATGTTAAAATAAAATTGACCAATTAATAGCATATCAATACAAACTCCAAAAGGAAGTCGAGAGAAATCTCGGCTTTTTTATTTCAAAAAATATTTTAAAATTTTTTCAAAAAAGTGTTGACAATAAAAATAAACCTAGTATAATAATAATTGTAGATAGTCATTAAATTCTTAAACCAAAAATAAAACACAATTCTAGTCAGCTCTTTGACAAGTGTTAATTAATTCTTAAATACAACAAATGTTATAAAGTAAAACAAATGTTATTAAAATAAAAATGGGAGTGAATTATATGATATATAAAGATGAAGTGATAGAGTTTGTTAAATTCTATAATACTAAAAGAAAAAACCTTACAAAACTAGGGGTTGAAAATTTAACAAGAGAGCAATTGTTATTGAAGATATGCAAAGGAATAGGTGTTGCAACAAACAATAAGAATATAAATAAAATAAGAGATATAGTGAACGAAGAGTTTGGAAAAGCTGAAATATGTAATAAAACAGAAGAATGGAAAGAAAAGAAAGCTATAGAGTGTTATAACAAAGGAATGAAGGTAAAAGATATAACCAATATGTTAGGAATATCATTGGCAACTTTGTATAGAATGTTAGAACAAAACAATATAAAAAGAAGAGGAAGGGTAAAGAAAACAAATGCTGAATGTGATTTAAGTGATGAAATAGCAAGTAAAATCAGAAAAACAATAAGAATAGAAAATATATCAAGAGGATTAAAAGGGTAGATAAAATGAAATTATATGAAATAGCAGAAAGTTACAAAAATTTATTAGAAGTTTTAGAGAATACAGAAGAGAACGAAGAATTACAAAAATTAGTTAAAAAATCTATGGAAGAGATAGAAGGAGATTTGACTGAAAAATGTAAAAATATATGTATGATAATTAAGAATTACGAAGCTGATATAAAAGCTTATAAAGAGGAAGAAAAGAGATTAGCAACTAATAGAAGAAGATTAGAGAAAAGCTTGGATAACTTAAAAGATTATTTATTTACTAGTTTAAAATATAGTGGAGTTACAAAGGTAAATGCAGGAACTTTTAAATTGGCAGTAAAAAAAAATCCGGCGAAATTAGTTGTGGAAGATGAATCTAAAATATCAGAAGATTATAAGATAATAAGATTTGATATAGATAAAACAGCTTTAAAGAATGACATTAAAGCAGGTAAAGAAATTGAAGGTTGTAAACTTGTTCAAGGTGAAAGTTTATCAATAAAATAATTGACAAAAGGTGAAAACAATAGTATAATAATTATTGTAAAGTATTAAGGAGGTATTGATATGAATGTATATAGTAAATTACAGACGGCTAGGGTCAGATTGCAAGAGAGTAACTTAAAGAAAAGTGGAGAAAATAAATTTGCGGGATTTAAGTATTTTGAATTAGGAGATTTTCTTCCAAGTATAAACAAAATATTTGACGAGTTAAAGTTAAGCAGCTTTATAAATTTCACTAAAGAAGAAGCTAAATTAATAATAATAAACAGTGAGAAGGTTGATGAAACAATAGAGTTTACTTGCCCTGTAGTAGATTTAACTTTAAAAGGAGCGAATGCAATTCAAAATTTAGGAGGAACTCAAACTTATTTAAGAAGATATTTGTATATGAACGCCTTAGAGATAGTTGAAAATGACGAATTTGACGCAGTTATAGGCAGAGATAACAAAGATAACAAAAGTGAAAACAAGTTATCAGAGGCACAAATAAAAAGATTGTATGCGATAGCTAATAAAGCTGGAATAACTCCAAGTCAAGTATTAGACACTTGCAAGAAGCGTTATGGAGTTGCTAAAATCGAAAGTTTGAATAAAGAACAATATAATGAAGTTTGTAATAGGTTAGAAAGCAAGGTGAAGTGATATGAATAAAATTGAAGTGAGAAGTGGAACTATAGTTATCTTAGATAATAAATATTACGAAGTATTAAAGGTTGACTTTGGGTGCTTATGCACTCTTAGGCAACTATATGATGAAGGAGAAGTTATAATAATAGAAAGGGGTATAACAGAAGTGGAACAAGCTATATCTAAAGCTATGGAAAGAGGGGGAAACTGTGAGATATAAAATTACAGATACAGAAGTTAAGAAGATACTGAAAGAATTGACTATAATAATAGATACAAGAGAAAAGAGTAACGATCATATAATAGCGTGGTTTAAAAATAAAAAAGTTAAATATAAATCACAAAAGTTAGATCAAGGAGATTATTCAGCTTTTATCCCTAAAGGTGCTATAAAAGGTATAGAAAGAGATTTATACTTTGATAAGACTATAGTTATAGAAAGAAAAGCGTCTATAGATGAAATATGTAGTAATTTCAGTAGTAGTGATTATTCGAGAATATCGAAAGAATTTGCTATATTGAAGGCTAATAATACAAAAGTTAGACTGTTTATAGAAGACAGCTTATATCATAAACATTTAAGAAATGGTAAATTCAGAAGTAAATACGACCCTAAAACTTTACACGCTAGGATAAAAGGGTTTGAAGCAGAATATAATACAACTATTGAACCTGTTAGCGAGGAGTATATCGCTTCCGAAATATACAACACAATTTATTATGAAGTTAGAAATTATTTATTAAGAGAATTTAAAGTTGAGGTGGGATAAATGAAAGTTAAATTAATAGATATTACAGAGAATCCAATAGAAAAGATATATAAGGCTTATAGAATTTGTTATAGTAAAGATAATTGGGAGAATATAAAAGTTAAAAGTGAAGAAGAAATGTGTGGTTTTATAACCCCTCTTATGATGGAGCAACATTCTAGCCCTCTTGAACACGTTAGTTTTAGTTTTGCTATTGAAGGAATATCAAGAGCCTGTCTTGCTCAATTAACTAGACATAGAACATTTAAGTTTAATTGTGTAAGTGGCGACACAATACTTTACAGAGGACAGAATGGTAAAAAGAAAACAACAATTAGAGAATTTTATGAAATGAGTAAACAGTATCAAGATATGAGTGTTATAAGGTGCCTTGATATTGATACAAAAGAACTTGTTACTACCAAGGTAACTAATGTATGGCAAACTGGTATTAAAGAAGTATATAAAGTTACTGCAAAAAATGGCTATACCGTTAAAACTACTTTAGATCACAGATTTTTAACTCCAGATGGTTGGAAGGAATTAAAAGATTTGAACGTGGGTGACATAGTTTATACAAACGGAATCGAAGCTTATAAGGACAAAGAATGGCTAAATAAAAAATATAACGAAGAAAATTTATCCCAACAAGAAATAGCGGGATTATGCGGGGTAAGTAAACACACTGTAAGAAGTTGGGTAAGAAAGTTTGGATTACAAAAAGAAGTTGGCGAGTGGAGTATAGGAAAAGAACCGCCTAATAAAGGGAAGAACAAATATAATTATGAGCCTATGATGAGAACAAGTGAAAAAATGAAAGGTAATCTAGGAGGTTTAAACCATGGAGATTTCAAAAGTATAGATGAAATAAAAGATATGGAGAAACTTCACAGGGCAAGAAGGGTTAAAAAGGAAGTTAATTATTGCGAAATGTGTGGTGCTACCAGATTAGATAGGTACGAAGTTCACCACATTGACAAAAACCACAATAATTACAATGAGAATAATTTATTAAAACTTTGTTCTAAGTGTCATACAATACAGCATAAAGGAGCAAGTGTGATGGTTACTCAACTTATGGAGATAACTTCGATAGAATATGTCGGAGAGGAAATGGTGTACGATTTAGAGGTTGAACACAAAGACCACAATTTTGTCGGTAATGGTTTTATCCTTCATAATTGTCAAAGTCAAAGGTATGTGATGGGAAAGAATTTTGATTTTGTTATGCCTGATTTAAGTTATATAGAAGATGATATCGATAGAAATGCAGTTGTAAAGTGTTTGAAAGATTATTTTGATGAAGCTAAGAATAGATATGAGCGATTGGTTGCGTATGGATTAAAAAAAGAAGATGCAAGAGTAATCCTACCACAAGCTACAACTTGTAATTTAGTAGTTACAATGGACTTGAACAACTTTAGAAATTTCTTAAGACAAAGATTATGTGTACACGCTCAAAAAGAAATTAGAGAGTTATCACAGAAAATGGTTAAACTTTTAAAACCTTATATACCTTTTGTTGATCATAAAGTATTGTTATGTCAAAGAGGATTGTGTAATCATTGTAAGGTTGACAAATAAATAGAATAATGGTAAAATAATAATTGTAAAGCGTGGTGTAATTAAAATTATATCACGCTAGCAAATATAAGGAGTTGTTGAATATGAATAATGTATCTTTAATAGGAAATGTTACAAGAGATTTA
>JBGVFV010000130.1:0-2023 GCA_045121295.1 Candidatus Pelethenecus sp. | reverse complement strand
TCACTTAATAAAACACCATTATCCAATGCTTCTTTAATGCTATCTTTATCCTTATTTCTTTTTAAAGCTAAATAAGCTATAAGGATAGATAAAATAGAAATAAATGTTGTAATTATATAAGTTACTATTTCCATTTTATCTATTCCTTTCTTTTTAAAAATTACATTTCATTTTCTTCAATAGACATTTCAAAACCTAATAAGAAAATACCTTCATCAGAATCATCTTCTTCATCTTTTACTTCAATTTTATTTCCTACTTTAAAATTAGTATTTGTTTCAATTGGAACATCAGTTACTGTAAAACCAAATAATGATGCAACCAACATTAGAAATAACGACTTGAAAATCATAAAATTTACCTCCTTTTAAACTTTGAGCGCTCGTTTATCTCCGGAGATTAATTTTCATTTTACACATTTTATGTTTTTTGACAAATTTATAATTTGTGTTGAAAAATGGCCTTTTTAAAGTTATTTTATTCATTTCAACACGTTTTTTAATTCCAAAAATAAATATATCATAAATATTAGTTATTTTCATTTTTTTACAAAAATCGAGTAGAGTAGAAAAATATTAATTGTTTTGAATTAATATCTTTCATCCCCTCTCACACCACCACATCGTGAAGTTCGGCAATGGGCGGTTCAATTTATAAGTTTTAAATTCAAGCTAAATAATAATCTAGAGCGAAGACTAAACCTCTTCGTTCTTTTGTCTTATTTGCTTTTGCTAATCTTGCTTTTGATATAGCGTTTTTCAATATTTTTGAATGTGCTACAAACATATAGCCTCTTCTACAGTTTGCTAATCCTCTTGCTTCACCTCTAGAGTAACCACATTTCACAAGATTATTTTCTTGTGTTTTTGGTTTCTTCCATTGTTTCCAAATAATCATTCTTATTCTTGTGCGTATCCATTCATCTATTGATGTTAGAAATGTCTTCATTTTACTAATTTTAAAGTAATTAACCCATCCACGAATTAACCAATTGAGTTTTTCAAATCGTTTGTCTAAGGATATGCTTTCGCTACGTTTTGTCAAGCCCTTTAACTTTCGTTTGAATTTCTTCTTTGATTCCTCGTGTGGAATTACCTCATATTTAGAATGTTTGTAGAATCCAAATCCGAGATATTTAAGTTCATTAGGTTTACATACTTTTGTTTTAGTCATATTGACTTTAAGCCCTAATTTTCTTTCGATATAGTCAATAATTGATGTCATAACTCTATTTGCTGCTTTTTCACTTTTGACTAATATAATTATGTCATCAGCGTATCTTATAAAGTTAAGACCTCTCGCTTCTAATTCTTTATCGAGTTTGTTCAAAATGATATTTGATAGTAATGGAGAAAGAGGACCACCTTGTGGTGTCCCTACCATTGTTTCTTCAAACTCATTTTCTACCAAAACTCCTGCTTTTAGAAACTTGTTAACTAATGAGACTACATTTCCATCTTTTACTACATCACTTACTAAACGTAGTAATTTATCGTGTGGAACATTATCGAAAAATTTCTCAAGGTCAATATCGACAATCCAATCATAACCATCATTCATAAATTCTAGTGCTTTTATTATTGCTTTTTCACAAGACCTATTTGGTCTAAAACCATAACTATTATCACTAAAATGTGGTTCAAACATTGGTGATAATACTTGCACCATCGCTTGTTGAATTACCCTATCTAAAACAGTTGGTATCCCTAATTTTCTCTTACCACCATTTGGTTTTGGAATTTCTACCCTACGAACAGGTTGAGGTTGATATTTTCTATTGTACAATTGCCAAACAATTGTGTTCTTGTGTTCTTTGATATATGTTTTTGTTTCTTCGATATCCATATCATCAATACCACTTGCTCCTTTATTCGCTTTTACGCGTTTAAAGGCTTCATTTAAATTGTTTCGGTCAAGTATCTTTGTGATAATATCTTCACTCATAGCTTGTCTACTTCCTTTCTTTTCGTTATCTAGCGAAAACATTCTTTAGGGATTTATACATTAAATTACGTTTAACTTC
>JBGVFV010000129.1:0-7309 GCA_045121295.1 Candidatus Pelethenecus sp. | reverse complement strand
TAATCAAGTTAAGTTATTAGAAGAACTATCTACATTAGGTAAAACAATAGTGTTTGTAATGTATGGTGGTAGTCCTGTAATTATTCCTGCACATTCTTGTTTAAAAGCTATTCTTAATATGTATCTGCCTGGACAAATGGGAGGAGACTCTACCTATGACTTGTTGTTTGGTAATGTAAGTCCTAGTGGTAAACTTGCTGAAACTTGGCCAGAAAATATAGAGGACATTCCGTTTATTAATGAATTTACTAAGACTGATAACGACTTATATAAAGAAGGTTTATTTGTTGGTTATCGTTATTATAATTCATTTGATAAAAAGGTTATGTATCCATTTGGTTATGGATTATCATATTCAACATTTAGTTATGATGATATCAAAGCTTACATTAATAATAATCAAATTATTGTTAAAGTTAATGTAACTAATACCGGTGATATGGTGGCCAAGGAAGTAGTTGAAGTATTTGTTAAGGCCCCTAAAACAAAGATTATTAAACCTCATCATGAATTAAGAGGATTTACTAAGGTATCTTTAAATCCAGGTGAAACAAAGGAAGCTACAATAGTTATAGACATCAATGATATTAAATACTATATCAATAATGAATGGGTATTAGAATCTGGTGTTTATACTATTCAAATATGTAAAAACGCAAATGAAGTATTATTATCTAAGGATTTAGAAATAAAGTCTAAAGATATAATTATTCCTAATGAATTAGAATATACATTATATACTGATTATTATAAATTTATTAATATGACCGATGAAGAATTTAGTCGAGTTAGTAAAAAAGAATTTGTTAATATCGTTCATAAAAAACCTTATAATTTAAATACACCACTAAACCAATACAAATCATTCTGGGGTAGAAAGATTTATAAATTAATGTTAGGCGTATGTAATTATGTTTACAAAAAAGCCTTAAGATCAAAAGAAGATGAACATAAAGAAACAAGAGTAAAGAATGCATACTTTACAGTGAGTATGTTAAAGACCTTAAGTATTCGTTCGTTATCTTATGCATCAGAAGGTATGATGACTCATCGTATGGCATTAGGTATAGTTGATATAGCTAATGGTAAGGTGGGTCGTGGTTTATGGAAATTAATAACAAAAGAAAAATGTTTTAAATTACCTAAATAATTTGTTTAAATCAACACATTACAGTTTTTGTGATGTGTTTTTTCATTATTTTTTTAATTATAATTACCGTGTAAATCAAATATAAGGAGATAATTAATATGGCAAATTTTATTAAAAAAGCATTTCAAGATATGAAAGAAAGTGCAAAAGCACAACACGAAGTAGATAAAGCAAACTTTGAAGCAGTAAAGGCAGAATCAAAAGCTAATTTTGAAGAAAACAAATTCCACAATACATATGCAAAAGCAAAAGCTGACGCTAAGAGTCATTGGGATGATGCTCATATGAGCCCATCTGAAAGAAAAGAAAAAGTTAGAGCTCAACAACAAAAACAAATTGAAGAAGCTAATCAAAGAAAAGAAGAAGCTTTAGAACGTTTAGAAGCAGCTAAAAAGTAAAAATGTAATAATTAAACCCAACTTTTTGTTGGGTTTCTTTGCGTTATAAATAAGAGTAAAAACTCTAACATTTTGAAAGTGAGAGTGATATTTAAATGAAGAAAAAAGTAAAGGTTTATAAGAATAGAAAATATGTAGAACAAGAGATAAATTACATTCCAATTAGATACATATTCTCCATAATATTTGCAGTATTAGAGATTGTAGCCATTATTGGTGTAATGGTACTTTTAGCTATGTATATCCCATATTTTTATATTGCTATATTGGTTACGGTAGTAGTATTAGTTATTTCTATTGTGGCTAGTGATGAAAATCCAGATTATAAAATCCCTTGGATTGTAGCGGTAATAGGTTTGCCTATTGTTGGGATGATGTTGTATTTTATGTTTTCAAAAAGAAAACTACCTAAAAAATTAATTAAGAAATTAGATATTATAGATCAACCTTTAAAATGTGTAGAACATAATCAAAACGTAGAAGAATTAAAAAAAGAAAATGAATTATATAATTCACAAGCTTTAAATTTATGTAAAATTAGTGATTCACATTTATATAAAAATAATTCATTAAAGTATTATCCTTTAGGCGAGAATATGTTTAGTGATATGTTGGTTGAATTAAGTAAAGCTAAAGAATTTATTTTCTTAGAATATTTCATAATTGAAGAAGGTAAGTTTTGGAATCCAATATTAGAAATATTAAAAGAAAAGGCATCAAATGGAGTAGAGGTAAAACTTTTATATGATGATATAGGTTGTATGTCTACATTACCCGGAAATTACTACAAAAAATTAAAACAATATAAAATTAATGCTATACCATTTTCAAGATTAAGAGGTACAGCTGATGGTGAATTTAATAACCGTAGTCACCGTAAGATATTAGTTATAGATGGATTAGTTGGATTTACTGGTGGCGTAAATGTCGCTGATGAATATATTAATGAAATAGAAAGATTCGGTCATTGGAAAGATACTGGATTAATGATTAAAGGTAATAGTGTTAATGAATTAACTAGATTATTTTTAATTGATTATTATTTAAATGATAAAAAAATTATAAATTTTGAATTTGATAAATATTATAGATATCAAGAAATAGAAAATGTTAATAATTATGTTATTCCGTTTGGAGATGGACCAAAACCAATATATGAAAAGAATGTTGGTAAAATAGCTATTATGAATTTATTAAATCACGCAACGAAATATGTTTATATAACAACACCTTACTTGATAGTTGATAATGAAATAATGCGTTGTATAGAAAATGCATCTTTAAGAGGTGTAGATGTAAGGATAATTATTCCAGGAATTCCTGATAAAAAGATGGTTTATGAATTGGCTAAGCAAAGTGCAGAGATATTAATAAAATCTAATGTTAAGGTATACACTTATACACCAGGTTTTATTCATGCAAAACAATATATTGCTGATGATAGGGTTGGAATAATAGGAACAATTAATTTAGATTATCGTAGTCTTACTCATCATTTTGAAAATGGTGTATGGATGTATGATGAAAATATTATTAAAGATTTAAAAGATGATTTTATTGATTTATTTGAAAAATCATGTTTAATTAACGAAAACATTAAAAAGGTTAATATATTTAAAAGATTCATTAGGGCGTTATTAAAAATGATTTCGCCATTATTATAAGGAGGTTAAAAAATGGAAAATGTTAATGCAATTGAAATAAGAGATTTAACAAAATCATTTAGAGGAATGTATGCTTTAAATGGTTTAAATATGACTGTACCAGTTGGTTCAATTTATGGTTTTATTGGTGAAAATGGTAGTGGTAAATCTACTACAGAAAAATTAATTTGTGGTTTATTAGTTCCTGATAAAGGAAGTATTAAATTATTTGGTAAGGATTATACTGATCCAGGTGTAAGAGTTAGAGTAGGAGCTTTAATTGAAACAGCTGGTTGTTTTCCTGGTTCAAGTGTTTATATGAATCTTAAGATGCAAGCTTTAAATTTAAATATTACAAATATTGAAGAAGAAATAGATAGAGTATTAAAAATCGTTAGAATGGAAGATTCTAAATTTATTAAATTTAAAGAATGTTCATTAGGTATGAAACAAAGAATTGGTATCGCAATGGCGTTACTTGGTGATCCAGCATTATTACTTTTAGATGAACCTATTAATGGTTTAGATACTGATGGTATGAGAATAATGAGAGAAATCTTAATGGATCTAGCAAAACAAGGTAAGACAATTGTTATTTCATCACACATATTAGGTGAGTTAGAAAAAATTGCAACTCATTATGGTGTTATTCGTCAAGGTAAATTAGTTATGGAATTAAGTGCTTCTGATATGGATAGTAGAAGTAGAATGTTTATTTCATTAAAGACAAAAGATATTGATAAAGCTTATTCAATTTTAAAGACTGGTTATGAAAAGGTTAGATTAGAAGAAGGTTATATCAGAGTTTATGATATTGAAAGCCCAGAAGAAATAGTTGAATTCTTGTTAAAAAATAACCAAACTGTATGTGAAATTAAAAAGAATAGAGTTGGTTTAGAAGAATATTATATTGAACTTATGAGTCAAAAGGAGGAATAATACAATGGAAAAGAAATTAGAATTTAAAAATCCTTCAATTGTTGAAAGAATAAAAGGAATGTTGAGTGTAGATTTTTATCGTTTATTTCATACACCACTTTTCTATATTTTCTTGAGCGTTGCCGCTATCATTCCAGCGATGGTTTCAGCTATGACAATGATGCCTGATCAAAATGGTAATATGATGGAACCATTATATTCCAACATATGGCAAATAATGGCAGCCGATGAGTCTTTATATGTTATTAGAACAATTGCTGATTATGCCAACATGAATATGGTATTTATATTTGGTGGTATAATGGTATCAATATTTATTGGTCATGACTACAAGAGTGGTTATGTAAAACAAATATTTACTACTCACGCTAAAAAACAAGATTATATGATTAGTAAGACTATAACATGTGCGTTTGCGATGGTATGTATGTGTGGTACATATTTAATCGGTGGTGTTGCAGGTGGAGCTTTTGCTGGTTATGATTGGAGTGTTAATGTAGGTTCATTATTAATAGCTATCCTTGGTAAGATGATTATGAGTTTGGGATGGGCTAGTTTATATACTTTCTTAAATGTTGTTTTCAGAAGATATTTTGGTATATCTATTGTATCAAGTTTCTTTTTCGGTACTGGTATTTTAATTATAGGTGCTGCAGCTATTGTTGAAAGCTTATCATTAAGTCCATCATTCTTGAACATATTCTTATATGGTGCAAGTGTTAATGCTTGTTTAAGTAGTAATATTGGTGCATTATTTATATGTTTAGCTGTATCCTTAGCTTGGACAGTTATTTATAATTTGGTTGGAACTTATGTTCTTAACAAAAGTGATGTATATTAGGAGGTAACAACATGAACGCAATAGAAATTAGAAATTTATGTAAAAATTTTAAAGATAAACAAGCAGTTTCATCTCTTAATATGACTGTTCCAGTAGGGGCTATATATGGTTTTATTGGTGAAAATGGTAGTGGTAAATCTACAACAGAAAAAATTATTTGTGGTTTAATTCATTCTACTAGTGGTTCGGTTAAATTATTTGATAAGGATCCAAAAAATATTGATGTTAGAGCTAAAATGAGTTGTTTAATTGAAGCTCCTGGATGTTTTCCTAATTTAAGTGTATGGAATAATTTAATGATTCAAGCTGATAACTTAAGTATACCTAATGCAGCTGAAGAAGTTAGAAATGTACTTAAGCTTGTACGTATGGAAGGTGCTGCAGGCAATAAATATAAGAATTGTTCATTAGGTATGAAACAAAGAATTGGTATCGCGATGGCGTTACTTGGTGATCCTGAATTATTAATTTTAGATGAACCAATAAATGGTTTAGATGTTGATGGTATGAGAATAATGAGAGATATCTTAACAGATCTAGCAAGCAAGGGTAAGACTATTGTTATTTCATCACACATCTTAGGTGAGCTAGAAAAGATTGCGACTCATTATGGTATTATTCGTCATGGTAAGATGATTAAGGAAATGACGGCAGAAGAATTTGAAAATGAATGTAGAACATTTGTGGGATTAAAAGCTAAAGATATTAGATTAACTAAAGAAGCTTTATTAAATAAGTTTAATAGAGTAGAAATAGATGAAAAGGAATTCATAAGAATTTATGATGAAACTACTCCAGAAGAAGTTGTTGAATATTTATATCAAAAAGGTATTATTATTAGTGAAATAAAGGTTGATAAGGTAGGGTTAGAAGAATACTATATTGACCTTATGGAAGAAGGGGTGAGATAATATGGAAAAGACTTTTGAAAAATTTAATTTTAAAAAGAGATTAAAAAGTATGCTTAAGGTTGACCTTAGAAGAATGCTTATATCACCTCGTACTTATATTATCTTAGGTATATGTTTAGTGATTCCAGTATTGATTTTTGTTATGACATCAATGATGGAAGGAACTCCAACTACTGACCAATATGGTCAACCTGTATTAGATGCAAATGGAAATCCTGTTGTAATGGAAGGGTTTAAATATGTATGGCAAATGTTAGGATCAGTTAGTGGTTCTAGTCAAGATATGGCAATGGATTTAGTTAGTATGTGTAATATTGATATGGTATTTATGGGTATATCAGTATTAGTATGTTTATTTGTTTCTGATGATTTTAGAAGTGGTTATTGTAAGAATTTATTTACTGTTCGTTCTAGTAAATTAGATTATGTTATTTCAAAAACAACAGTTGGATTTATTGGTGGGGCTTTAATGGTAATCGCGTTCTTTATCGGAATGATAGTTGGTGGCGCTATTGCAGGTATATCATTTACCTTACCTGAAGGTGTAAATGCTGGAAATGTTGTTATGTGCTTTATTTCAAAAATCTTTGTTTCATTAATTTTTGTTTCTATATTTACAACAATGAGTGTTGTTGGTAAACAAAGAACATGGTTATGTATGCTTGGAAGTTTAGCTATTGGAATGTTATTATTTACAACAATTTCAATTGTAAGTCCATTAAATGCAACAATTGTTAATGTATTATTATCAGTAGTTGGTAGTGTGTTATTTGCATCAGGAATGATTGCTATTGGTAATATTATTTTAAAGAAAACAAAAATTATATAATTAAGGTGAGGGATGGAAATTTAAATATTTCCACCTTTTTCTTTGTAAGAAAATGATGTTTGTGATAAAATATTTAGTGAAAAAATCTTTATATCGACATATTTTGATTTTTTTGTTGTTTATATTGTGTTCATTAATTGTTAAAATACTTGAGGTTAATTAAGGAGGAACAATTATGAATACAGATAAAATTATTGCAGAAAAAATCGCAAGTGAATATGCACCTAAGACTACTAGTAAGGTAATAGCTCTTAAAAAGCTTGATAGAAAAGCTAAACGTACAGCTAATGTCTTTGGATATACATTCGGAACAGTATGTTCTTTAATCTTAGGAACAGGTATGTGTTTCGCTATGGAAGTTATCGGTAACGGTTCAATAACATCAATGATTGTTGGTATCGTTGTAGGATTAATAGGTATATGTGGTATGTCATTTAATTATTTCATTTATAAAGGCTTATTAAAAGAAGGTAAAATGAAATATGGTGATGACATCGTTAGATTAGCAAAAGAAATTGTAAATGAATAAGATAGGAGGAGAGCAACATGAATAAATCAGAAAGCAAATATTATAATACTGCTTTATTAATGGATCAAG
>JBGVFV010000128.1:0-2123 GCA_045121295.1 Candidatus Pelethenecus sp. | reverse complement strand
ATTGATAAAGTCAAGATATTTTGTACCAGTTTGGTCAAGAAATTATGTACCACTATTCTATTAGATATTCACTAATATCTTTTAATCTATATGATGGTCCATTTATAGTTACTAAATTAGAGTGATGTAATAATCTATCTAAAGTAGCGTCTAATGATGTTTTAGAATTTTTGAATATAGTATTCCATTGAGATATATTATAATTCGTAGTAATTATCGTAGAATGTTTCTCATATCTCATTTGTAATAATTGAAATAGATCATTTGCTTCATCTTCCTCTAGCACATCATGACCCAATTCGTCTATAATAAGAAGTGAGTAAGAATAAAAATGTTTTAGTCTGCGTTCTAAGGTATTTTCATTTCTTGCTCTTTTTAATTGCCATATAAGTTCCTTACAAGTAATGAAATAAGTAGATTTACTATTCCTTGTTGCTTCAAGTCCTATTGAAGTTGCTAAATGCGTTTTACCTGTACCAGGAGTACCAATAAACAATATATTCTCATTATTAGTCATAAATCTAAGCGTACAAAAGTCTTTTATTTGTGCTTTATTAATTGATGGTTGAAACGAAAAATCAAAATCATTTAATGTCTTAATAAAAGGAAAGTGTGATACCTTAATACCTGCTGCATAAACTTTATCCTTTTTAACCTTTATTTGATTATCAACCATTATATTTAAAGCTTCATAGAAGTTAATATCTTTATTATTTATTTGTTCGATAATATTTGGCAAGATAGCTGAAAAGCCATCTAAAGATATACTATTTAATTTTTCAATTAATAAATTATAATTGTCCATTCACTATATCTCCTGTCTTTATATTTCCTACACCAGATAATAGTGATAGATTATTTGCTATTCTCTTTTTAAATTCATCTTCAGATTCACCTTTAAATGAACAAATACTATATAATCCTTCACTATAATGAATACCACTATTATAGATTGGATAATTAGCTAATTTATTTAATTTCTTGTCATAGAATGTTAATACATTATTTGAATTATCTAATAATACTGTTGAATTTATATATTCTTTAGGCATTCCATATTTTGCTCCCTCATATTGAACTAAACATGCGTTATTCACCTTTACCTCAATAAAATCACTATGATATTTAATTAAAATATCTCTATTTGGTAGTGGATTCAATTGTTTCTTTTCTAATTCAAATAAAACCATTGGAGCTAGCTTAGTTTCACTATTCTTTTGATAATTAGACTGATTTAAGATTTCTTCAACACCTTTGAATAAATCCTCAGTATTATTGAATTTATAATCATATGCGTTAAGCCAATTTTGATATTTATTAGATACCTCAACCTTGCCTTTAGTATAAGGATGTCTTACCTTACATAATTCAAGTTTAACTCCTAAATCTTTCATAAACTGTATTACAGTTGGATGTATTGTTTTCTTATTGCCATTTACGTTTACTATTGCACTCATATTATCAGTTAATACCCTATTAACTGTACCACCAATTATTATAAATGTTTCAATTAAACATTTTCTAAAAGTTGCTTCTGTAAGTGATAAAACAACTTTGAAGATATGCCTTCTTGAATATCCTAATGTTGCACTCCATAGACTAAATTGAATAAGTGTTCCATCAGCTAAATGTAGTTTTAAACCTTCAACCCAATCAAATTGTAATTGATCTCCTGCAGGCGTCTCAAATCTGTATTTAGCTATTTTTTCTTTTGATTCTTTTCTGACATTTGAAAAATGCTTTTCAACGTATTGCTTAAAATTAGAATATGAACCGATTTCATCATATGATGAAATGTTTAACAAATACATATAGGTTCCTTTAATAGAAGGATCTACCTTTAACTGATTTTCTATTATTTCATAGTATTTTAATAAACCACATTCTCTAAGTTTTCTTTCTGTAGGTGCTTTAATAGCTTTAATATGTCTATCTATAGTATGTCTATCAACACCATACTTTAAAGCTAAAGCACTCTTATTTATTTCTTTATGCTTCAAAATTAATCCTCCAAGTTCATTGTCAAGTTTTGTTAGAATCACTACAATCACCTCAAGTAGTGATTATACCATGTGGTACATTTTATCTTGACTTAATTGGTACAATTTATTTTGACACATTCA
>JBGVFV010000127.1:0-5907 GCA_045121295.1 Candidatus Pelethenecus sp. | reverse complement strand
CTAAAAGAGTTGATGCCGCCCATAAGATATAACATCCTATAAGGGAAAAAGTCATTAGCAAAAAGATAGCAAAGATAGAATCTACTATCAAGTTTACTTTTGCTCTTACCTTTTTCTTTGTTTTCTTTTTCATTTTTGATAACCTCTCTTTCATCTTTTCTATATATATTATATCATAATTTATTTAAATTGTAAAGTCTTTTTCTTCAATTAATTTATCATCTAAATAAATTTTAATTTTATGAGACTGTTCTGCCGCCATACCCTTATACCATGAGGGCAAATAAGATTTGAATGTGGTGTAGGTTTCTCCCGTGGCTTCGTTGCCTAGCCATCTATTATTACTATATGGGATTATGCCCCTTATATCAAGATGGCAATAGCTATCATCAATAACCGCAATGCCATTGAAGAGACTAAGGTCTTCTGCTATGGCGGCGACAGCGAAGGAGTTCATGGGCTTTCCATCTTTATAAACCACAAGGTCTGCGGCACCGCCTTTTGTATGCATATCATTGCGATAGCCACCAACCTTAACCGAACAATCGGGACAGCGATAGCCGCTTGATATAATTATTTTATCAGCACCTATGGCGGCGAAGAGACGTTCAAGTCTCTCCACTAACTCATTATTTATGCCTTCTTTTCCACAATTACAGCGGAACTCATTTGTGTCAAAATGTGTTGTTATTTTCATTTAAATTCCTCCTTAAAGTAAGTTTCTTATGCCCTAATCCATGAGGAAGTTTCTAACTACTTCTCCTACTTCATTAGTAGCAAAATACATATGATTTTTCATTATAAGTGAAGCTATAAGTCTATGAACGTCTGTTGGTTGGTCTTTTAGATACCTTACATGACATATAGATGTTGTTGGCTATGTTGAATAAAATACTGTTAAATCATCAATATCAATATCTTTTGTCTAACGATGGAAGAATATAAATAAGTCAGTGTTATGTCTCTTAACAACAGGGTTTATTATTTCTCCGCACAATAACTCGCCGCCGAACTCTAAGTAAAACCTATACTTTACATCTTCTTCAAATATTTTATAAGGTGGACGAGGATACTGAGCCATTTCCCAAGCTCCTGAACGAATAACCGCAAGTTGAGCGTTTTCAAAGGCAAAGAAACTATCATTAACTTCTTTTGTAGTTGTCGAAGTAGAACAATATTCAATGGCAAGTTTCATTTTACTGCCGGGATAGGTGTAAACTCTTATTTCACCCTGCTCCATTTGAGTGATATCTTCAATACCAAACTCTTCCCAGTAAGGACAATACTAATTCACTGTATTACCGAGGAGATAGATTACACAATCCTTTCTATCACGTATGATTGAAGAACAAAGGTTAGCAAAACATATGAACTCATCACGAAGATAAGATTGTCTTGTCATGAACTCATCGAAGCATATAAGGCTGATATGACCTAAATCAGCACCTTTTGTTGTTTCCCATGTGTTTACGGCTCTTGTAGTGCAAAATGGCGTTTCATCCTTTCTGACAATTTTGCCCTCTTCATCGTCATAATAAGCCAAACGGAACTCATTAGCTCGATAAAAAATAGCGTTCCATTCGCCGCCTGTCAATTCCTTTATAAGGGGTATATGTGGGTCGAAAAGCGTTTGAATGTTCTTTGGCATTATTTCTTCGGCATAGCGGCGAACATATACAGCTCTCTTGCCCTCATTGATGTAATCCTCCACGATGGTTTTACACACCGAGTAGCTCTTGCCGTTAGAACGTTGGCCGATGATGATACGCCAATTGGCACCTGTTTCATCGATTTGAGTTCTATCATAGTATTCAGTAGTCTACTCCTTAACCTTACCTTTATTCTAATTTTTCTTCCTAAAAGGGTTTCTAAATTTAATTCCCATACTTCTCACTCCTTATAATTATATTTAATTTATTACGTGCTCTTGTGGCAGCAACATAAGCAACATTATCTTCTTCGCCGCCCTTTCTTGTATCAATACCAACTATACTCACGCTATCATAGGTTAGTCCCTTGCTCTTGTGAATGGTTGTAATTAAACGTTCTGGAAATTTTTCTTTCATTTCTTTTACCTAATCATTAGTTCTACAAATTATAACACTTCCATCATTAGGAACTTCTTCAATAAAATTTATTTCGCCTTGGTCTGTTAAACAGGTAGCATGAGGACGGTAATCTTCTTCAAGAAAGCCTTCTGCGTAATCATTTATATTTTGAGAACAACGGTAATTAGTTGTTCTTTTTTCTACTTTAAAGCCATCAAGTTTGTCAAACAGATTAATAGAACCACTGTATCCGTAAATTGATTGATTGGGGTCTCCTATGTAGAAACGGCTCAAACAAGGAATAGCGTTAATGAAATTGAACTTGGTTAGGTCTAAGTCCTAAAATTCATCAACATATAAATGAACTGGGACTGCTTCATAGCCGCTCTCCAATAGTTCAGTTGCCGCCTTTAATTTAAGGTCAAACTTATCACCATCGATAGAGCCATTCAGGTATGAGGCGGCGAGACTATCAAGAGTTTTTATTTCCAATCGGTCTGACTGAATACCAATTCTTTCTTTTAATTCATCGGCATTTTTGTTAGTAAAAGCAATTACACAAATTGGTTCATCACATTCCTTAAATCTCTTCTTAACTTCTTCAACTAATGTTGTTGTCTTGCCGCTGCCCGCGCAACTAATAATAACTCTTTTATCAGAAGTAAGTGTATAATCTTCTGACGCTGAACCTCTCCAAGCATACTCTTTAAAACCTTCATTGTTAATTCTTACATACTTGTAAGGAGCTACTGTTTGCGGAAATACAGGAGTAAATCTCTTCAAATCGCCGTTAACATAGTTCTTAACAATATCATTATCTGCGCCACTCATTTTAATGTGAGTTTTATTATCTTGGTCTATCCATCCATAACGTTTAAATCCTATACATTTAAATTCCTTTGCTACACTTTTAAGTTCAAAGGCTCCAAGAGCAAAACCTGCTTTACAATTCTTTCTGTGTTCTTCACTGAAATAAATATCCTCAATTTTATGGTCTGAAAAGCAACTGTCTGTATCAACATAAAAACCATTATTGTTCTGGCAAATAGTTAGCAAAATTCTTCTCGCATAAGAATTAACCCACACATTCCAAGAAAGGTCGAGACCATGATTTTTTCTATCCTCGTCTATTTCTTTAAAATTATATTTATTATAAGTCATATTCTTCTGACCTTCTTTATCGAAGAATGTCTGATTTTCCTCATCATAATTAAGACGAGTTGGATAAAATCTACGTCTGCCGGCTTCTCCACAGAATTTTTCATATCCTTGCTTAAACAAATCTTTATCTATGCCTTCTTCTGCTTCTCTCCAATCGAAACAAACTCTTAAAGCTGTTAACATTGATTGCGGAAGTCTATCCATTTCAACCCTATATAAGGTTTTTGTTTTAATTCTTTCAATTCCTACTAATGTATCAATAAATCTTACATCAATATCATTGAACCACCCCTTTAATAAAAGTTGAGTAGAGTTATAGAGTAAGCCAAATTGTTTTAAATAAGGATGGTCTTTTTTAATACTAATTGTAAACTCTCCATAGTAGCTATCAAGATTGTCTAAGTTGTAATCTGCCTGAACCTTAATAAATCTCTTAGGAAATTCCATGTAGTATAGTAAAGCCTCATGAAAAGCTTTAAAATCGTAGATGTAAATGTTATTATAAATAGTATTGGGGTCGCATCTGTTAAATAAATATCCTGCTTTATATGCTGAATTAAGTGCCTAATAAAGCTCTTCATTATTATGCCAAGTATTCCAATAAGCAACCTTAATATAAGGAGTGCCATTCTTTCTTGTTTCCGCATATCCTTCCTCAGCAAGACTTTTTAAAAGATAGTTAAACATAATATGGGGGACATTGTATTTTATAGGCTCCCAACGTTTTCTCTTAGAAAGAGAGAAATAAATGTTAATTAAAGCTATAAACTCTTCTTTGGTATTAACATCATCTATTTCTCTCCATTCTATTGTTTTGTCTTCATTTGTCATTGAATATATAAGTGTTGAATTGTCTGACCTCGCAAAGACATTATAAAATTTCTATCCTTTTAAAACTTCATTATATCTGTATATCTCTAAATTTTTCTTAAATATTAACTTTTTATCGCCGTGTCTGTCTTTGGTATCGTAAATAAGGTCATCTTCCCAATAGACCTTCATTTTATCCCCCCATTATAAAAAATCAATAGTGTATCCGTTTCTGCTACGTTTCTTAGTTGGTATATATGTTGTGCCGCCTTTCAATATATCAATTGCTTCATTAAAACCTTCTTCTTGGCTTTTCTCATAGTCATCAAGAAGTTGCTCGATTTCATTTTTAGTCCATTCGTTTTGGTGTTGTTCGAGAAAATCTTCATAGTAATCAAAAGCACCTTTAATTATTCCTTTATCGTAAAGAAATCTAATAGCTTGGTTCATTTCTCCATGGCTCAGTTTCTCTCTTATCATTGTTGTATGCTCGTGCTCTTTTTCATAGCGTTCCTTTGCCCTTTCAATTATATCTCTTTTGTAAGATGCGGCTTCCTTAATGCCTTTGTCCTTCTTTATTTCTTTATAAGCTCTTTGTGCTCTTCTTTCCTTTGAAGCCTTACGTCTTTCTTTACGCTTACGTTTACTGTTTGGTGATGAGTTTTTCTTTCCCATAGTATATCCCTCCTTATGGTTCAAAGTAGTAGAAATTTGAAACATCAAATCCCATTTTCATTAGTGTAGTTAAACCCTTCTTTGTTGCGGCACACCAGCTAAAAGGATTGATAATCATTTCACTATGTGCTCCTTCTTTCTTATACTCTCTTCCTTCATAAGCTTTTGGAGTTGTTATCTTCCACTTATCAATATAGCGAGCAAATTTCTTTCCATCCTTTGTCTCATTTATCCAAAGAATATCTCCATTAGCAAGCTTATACCATACGCCCCAGTTAATTTCAACTATAAACATATTACTTTTCCTCCATAAGTTCTTTAAATGTTGGCATTTTATCTTCCTCAATTTCAATTGAGCTAAGACTAATTAAAGGCTTCTTACTTAGCTCTTGTTCTGCCGCCATAAGTGTTAATGACGCAATATCATCGTTTTCATTAAGATAGTCAGCCCATTCAATCACAAAGAAATCCCTCCCTACCTGTTTAACTGAAATGCTCTTTCATCCAGTTATCAAAAATATCATAGTCTCTAAGGTAAAAAGGATTGTTTAAAATCTCATAAATTTCCTCGATTTCTTTCTTTCCGAATGCTTCTGGCTGAGCGTCATATAAAGTTTTACGAATATTTGCTTGGTTAACCATAATGAAGCGTCTATGAATTTCTTCATAACGGTTTTTTACCTTGTAGTAAGTTGAACGTCCAAAGCCCCAACTCATAAAGGTGTCAAGTGTAGGATATTTGCCTTCTGTTAATGTGTAATCTGCGAATTTTTCCAATGTAATTCTCTTATTCATAAAGGTTCTCCTTGTCTCTCTTTTTATAGAGACGTTTTAATTAAAATTTTTATGCCTTTTACCTCGTTATAGGAGGCGGGGTGCCTGGCATTAGCACCCCTTTTTGAGATTATAGATAATGAATAGAAATCATATCAGTGATTTCCTTTCATTTATAATGTGAGATTTAAAAGCCTAATCTCCAATAAAAATCATACCACTTTGAAGTCAAAGTTTTAACTTTGAGAGAGACGGATAAAATAAAGAAGGAGTGAAGTTATTCACCTCACAAAAATATTATTGAAAGTATAACCGCTCTCTCTTAACTTTCTATATATATTATAACATAAATGGTGAGAAAAGTCAAGTTTTCAAGTCTTCTTCCAAGTCTTCATTTCCTCAACAATCTCATGAACGTAGGAATTGCCGCCTAATGCCT
>JBGVFV010000126.1:0-4265 GCA_045121295.1 Candidatus Pelethenecus sp. | reverse complement strand
AAGGCTTTAGTTGGTGTTCATAATGGTGCTACATATTTCATGGGTACATATGAAAACTATACTACATTTGGTATGTCAGCTATTGATAAAGCCCCTACATCATATGTAGCTCAATTATTCATTTATAATCCAAATGCATCTGGTGGTACAACACCAACTCCAGATCAACCAACAGTTCCAGATGAACCTACAGATACACCAGTAGAATCAAGTATTCAAAAGATTTTAGATGAAGCTGCTAATTTATCTGCTAATGCTACATTATCTGGTAATAGAACTGCATACGGATATGTAAAAGAAATTACCGAAGCTTACACAAGTCAATATAAAACAATATCATTTATTTTAAGTGATGGTACAGCTGAAATTTTAGTACATAGAACTAAAAGTTCTTGCGCTTCAAGTTTAAAAGTTGGAGATTATGTAACTGTTATTGGTACAATTATAAATTTTAAAAATGATAAAGTTCAAGTAATTGAGTTCCAATATCCTGAAGTAACGTTAGATTCTAATTCATCAGATCAAGGTGGTAGTGGAGATACTGGTGGAGATAGTTCTTCTAGTGGTTCGACAACACATACACATACTGATTTTACTACAAATGAAAAAACATTATTTAACAATGTCTTAGGACTAACAATACCTTTTATTCCAAACGATGAGTATTCAGTAGAAGAGTTTTCAGATGAAACTGGAACAGGTATTAATTTTTATTCTTTTGGAAATACTCAAGCTGAATTTAATGATTATTTGACAAAAATAGAAAATGCTGGTTTTATTTCTGATGGAACTGGCACTGATGAATATGGAGATACTTGGTATTATTATTCAAAAGGAGAACTTTATTTAGATGTTTCATATTATGAATATGAAGGAGATAAAGTAGTTGACTTATATATTTACTTTTCTGAAGAATCTGATAGCGGAAATACTGGCGGAAGTACTGGAGACAGTGGTTCAACTAGTAATGTAGATCTAATCACTAACGATGGTAAAGGATTACCTACTGGAACAAATGGGGTATATAATGTAAATTTTAATGATGCAACTTATGTTAAAAATGTAGCTGATCAAGGTTATTATCAAGGTGGATGTCCTACAACTGGTGATGTTAAAGTTTTAGTTATCCCTGTAGAATTTAGTGATGTTACCGCATCAAGTAAGGGGTATGACTTATCAAAATTAGATTTAGCATTTAATGGTAGTACAGGGTCAACTGACTATTATTCAGTGAAAGAATATTATAATATATCAAGTTATGGACAATTAGATTTAGATTTCGTTATCCTAGATTCATGGTTTAGACCTGCTAATAATAGTACACATTATTTAAATGCAACTATGGATTATTATGGTAGTGATATTACTATTGGTGATCAAATGATTATGAATGAAGCATTAGCTTATTTAGATTCTTCAATGGATTTAAGTGAATTTGATAGTGATAATAATGGAATGATTGACGCTGTTATTATGATTAATACTTTAGATATTGATCCTGATGTTGATATGCAATGGGCATATAGATATTGGAATTTATATACAGATAGTAATGAAAATTATTATGAATACGATCAAGTTTCTGCAAATGATTATTTATGGGCTTCATATAAATTTTTATTAGAATCATATGAAGATTCAAGTATTTACAGTGATGATAATATGAATACATATACATATATTCATGAATTTGGTCATGTTTTAGGTAGTGATGATTATTACGATTATACTGGTAAAAATGAACCATTATCAGGTTGTGATATCATGGATTATAAGTTAGGAGATCATAATGCATATACAAAATTTAATTATGGTTGGTTAACTACATCTAGACTTGTTGTAGCTGATAGTACAGTAACACTTACATTAGAAGATTTTTCAGTTGATGGTGATACTATTATCATCGCTGATAACTGGGATTCTACATTAGGAGCATATCAAGAATATTACGTTTTAATGTATTATAAAAATACAGGATTAAACGGTAATGATTATGGTTATTTTGAAAATGATGGTATTGTTGTTTATCATGTAAATGCATCATTATGTAAAGAAGAACAAGATGATGAAGTTTATTATGATGTATACAATAATAATACTGATGCATCTGATGAAAGTGGTACAGTTGATAACTTAATTGAATTAGTTAAGAGTAGTAATGATACATTTATACATGGTGAAGGAGTTTCTTCAATTTCTACATTACCTTATAGATTTGTTGTAGATTCATTAACTGAAACTTCTGCAACTATTACTTTTACAAAAAATTAATAAAAACACGGAGACATATAACAATATGTCTCCTTTTTCGACAATTTAAATGATTATAATAATTATATAACAGTAATTTATAAGAAAATAGGTGAGATATATGAAATTAGAACAGTTATATAATGAAGTTAAAATGTTAATAGAAAAAGTTGATTTTAATTTATTATGGCCAGGCTTTAAACCTTTAAAGTTTGCCTTGTATAATGAAAAAGATTGTTATTTTAATGGTGAATATATAGCTAAGACAAATGAGTTTTTAGCTAATACTGCAATTGAATACAATGGAGAAATGATTGCTATTTGGAATGTTATGGAGGATATCTCACCAATAATATTAACATCAAAAATAATACATGAAATGTATCATGGGTTTCAACGTATGAATAATGAATCACGTTTTCCTGACGAATTAGAAGCTATAATTAAATATAGATATGATAAGATAAATCTTGGATATAAATTAAAAGAAAATAGATTAATTATTGAAATAATTAATAATTTTAATATTGATAAATTTAATAATTTATTAAATATAATGAAATTTAGATACACAAATTATCCATATGAATTTATTTATGAAACTATGATTGAACAAATAGAAGGTAGTGCTAGATATATAGAATTAAATGTTTTAAAACAATTATCATATAATTTATATATTAAAGAATTAGATATTATAATGAAGAATATAATTAATCCTAATAAATTATTTCCTATAAGAATTATATCTTATGAAATTGGTGCTTTATTATTTATAATTTTAAAAGAAAATAATATAGCTTTTAATGATAAATTTAATGATAAACTATTTATAAAAGAATTAGTATTAAATGCTTCAAATATTAATGAGGATTTAAATTATAATATAGGAAATATAATAGAAGAATATAATAATGATAGTTCCATAATTATAAATAATGCCATAAAAAATAATAACGTTATATTAGATTATGAAACTAATCTAGTAGGTTTTAATGTATATAATGCCAGATATTATAATGGGTATATAATTTCTTACTATTTTGTTATGTATGGCGATATTACAAATCCTAATATAGATTATGGTAACTTTGTTGTAAAATATAAAGAAAATAAAGTAGAGAAAATATTCAAATTTTAAATAAAATATTATAAAAAATCAAAATAATACTTTTAATCAAGCTTCATATGTGTTACAATTCGTAATTGTTAATTATAATTAAACTATGAAGTGGAGGTTTTGTTGTTGAAACGTAGTGGAAGAAAAACATTAATAATGTCAATAATCATGAGTTCACCAGGACCTTTAGTAGTAGGACTAAGCTTAATTAATGGTAATAGTACTACACAGTTGGCAGATTTTTTACGTAGAACTATTGAATTTTTAGCTATAGTTTTAGCGTTTATAGTATTTTGTTTAACCTCAAATGAAGAAACTATTGATATTGAAAGAAAAGCTAGATTAGAAAAATATTCTAATATATTTGTAAGTATATCAATGGTAATAAGTGGTATTATAATGCTAGTATTAGGTGTGTTTAATCAAAATCAAGATAAGGGGAATTTAATACCTTCAATGATTATTGCATTATTGGGATTAAGTTCTAATTGTATATTTTGGTTTAAATATCGTAAAATGGCAAAAATGACTGGTGATGAATTATTTAAAACACAAACTAGTTTATATGGTGGTAAAATATTTGTCGATTTATCAGTATTTACATCTTTAACCGTTGTATTATTTTCGAAAAATCACACATTATCATATTATTTCGATTTAGTTGGTACTATGTGTGTAGCGATATATTTAATATATTCTGGAATTAAAATGTTAATTAAAATATTTAAAAAATAAAGTAAATTGGAAGCAATAATGGTTCTCTAAATTCTGATGTATGTTAGGGAAAACCGAGCTACAAATATACTATGTATGTGAACTGTAAATTATAGTATATGTCAACTACAAATAAGTATATATGTAAACAACAAATTTTATATGTATGTAAGGGCAGGCT
>JBGVFV010000125.1:0-2552 GCA_045121295.1 Candidatus Pelethenecus sp. | reverse complement strand
TTGGTTTTTTATCTTTACTCTCCCTTACTTCCTCTTTTTTATTATTAGTATTTTTCTTTTTATCATAGGGTTTTTTCTTAGACTTGTCAAATTTTGGTTTTTGAGGTTTTTTAATAATATCATCAAATTGTGATATATCTAATTCTTTATACTCTCTAACTTCTTTATTTTTACGTCTATGATTTAATTTATCGCCCATGCTATATCTCCTTACTTATTATTTAATATATTAACAGATAATAAATTCTTTTCCTAAAAATACTGAAAACATTTTAGTATAACGTCTTAAATCCGCTAAAGACATTGGAGCATAAGAACCGTCAGGTCTAATTGTTATCAACACATCAGATATGTCTTTTGCTCCCACTCTTTCTTTCCATTTTAAATATTTTTTAACTGAAGGTAATTGTCTATTAAATCTATTATCATTCTCCTGTAACAATAGTAAATCTTTTCCTAGCCAACAAAAGTCTAAAATAACTAAACCCATATAATCTTTAGTCGACTTCAAATAAAATCTTAATGGGTCTAAACGGTCTGAAAAATCCTGTACATTTGTTTTTCTAAAACCATATTCATCTTCTTCTCTTTGTTGTATATCAACCTCTCTCCACTTGTGATTATAACTAAACCATTGATTACTTGTGCCATCTAAATTATATTCATCTTTACCCAATACAAATTCACAATAATCTGCTAAAGTGCAAATATCTGATTTGATACATTTAACTCTTACATACGTATAACCCATAGTTTTTAAGAATAAGAAAAAATCCTCTCCTTGCTTTTTAGTAACCATTCTAAAAGTAATATTGTCATTATAAGTTAAGTTCCATTTAAAAAATAAGATTAAATTTGTTTTCATACTTTGACAAGTTCTTTTTGCCATTGAACTGTAAGCAATGTATTCCATAAAACCAAGCAAAAGTTTTTTATTTCTTTGATGAATACTATCAAGAAAAACACTATCGAAAGACATAAAAGTATCTCTTCGATATTCAAAATTAAGTTTCTCTCTTTCCTCTTTTGAATTACCTAACATTTGTAATGCCTGTTGTTTTTCAAATTTTGTTTTATTACGTGCCATTGTGTACTCCTTTCAAATTAAAAAAGAGAGTACACAATGTACTCTCTTAAAATCTAACTAATTCATGTTCTTTTAATGTACGTATATTTTTGTTACCCATATCAATTCTCTCTTGTAAGTTTTCAATAACGTATTGACGTTCTTCTTCTCCACCATGTACTATGATGATGTTTTTCAATTTATTTTGATTGAAAGAAGTTGTCAATAATTTAAAAATTTGAGTTGAATCTGCATGACCACTTAACTCTAATCTTTCAGGTAGTTGACAGCGTACTCTATATTTAACACCTTGAATTGTAACGTATTTGTTTTCTTTTGTCAGTGTTTCAAGAATTGCTCTACCTGTTGTTCCCTCACCAACATAACCACTAAATAATAGTGCTACATTTGGTCTACCAATCATCTGTTGACATAAGTAAGTAGTATACCCACCAGTACACATACCACTTGATGCTAGGATGATTTTTGGTTTATTGTCAATCAATTTTTCCTCTACCTCATTAAATTTATCAATTCGTTGAATTTTGCCCCATTTAAACACATCTGCATTTTTCCATTCTTCATCCATAAAGTGTTTTTGGAAGTATTCATTTGAGTAAATTGTAAATGATTTACCCATCATCATTCCTGCTAAATAAATAGGAATATTAATTTTCTCCCATTCGGGATGCTCTTTCCAAATTTCTTTAAGTAAGTGTGCTACTTGAGCAGAACGACCAATCGCAAATGTTGGGATTAATAGTACTCCACGACCTTTAATTACGTGTGACTCTACAACTTGTTCTAATACTTTCTTAGCATTTTGTCCACTATGTTTTCTACATCCATATGTAGACTCACAAATTACAGTATCACATTCATATACTTTTTCAGTATCAAATTGTTTTGTAAAAGGTCTAGGTGTTTTTGACCAAGCATTTGTATCACCAGTATAGAATATTCTTCTTGTATGATACTCATCTTTTTGGTACTCAATAATAATACTAGCGTCACCTAATAAATGTCCTGTTGGAATTAACTCAACACTTACATTTGGTGATAGTGGAATTTTTTCATTGTATCCATATCCTTGTAAGTATTTAACTAATTCACTTGCATGGTCTATGCCAAACAATGGCATAATTGGTTTCTTAGGATTTGCTTTGTTCCATACTCTAACTTGTGTACCCATTACAAATGCTGCATCTTGACAGTTAAGACTAATCAACGGTTGACTAGCTTCTGTACAAATAATCTTACCTCTAAATCCTAATTCCTCTCTCATGACCAGTGGTAACAAACCACAATGGTCTGCATGAGCATGACTAATAACAATGTGAGTCAGTTCTTCCCAAGGTATTTTACTGATTTTTCGTGAGTTAATATCAAACACTTGTTTAGTTGTTAAACTAGAGTCTTGATATGCTCCACAATCAATCAATATTTTTAAACCCTCATTAACAATCTCTAATAGGAAAGCCGACCC
>JBGVFV010000124.1:0-38565 GCA_045121295.1 Candidatus Pelethenecus sp. | reverse complement strand
ATGTTTGAGCTGATACACCTAACATTTGTGTAACTGTTTTAGATGAATAATATTTCATAAATAAAAAAACTCCTTAAACTATAATATATAATTATTGTACCATAGTTTTATAGAGTTTTATAGGTTCGAATATGCTGTTTTAAAACCTTTTCTATAGAATTATTGTTTTCTTTAAAATAGATGTATTCTTTTAATTCCTGATTACTTAATAATATATTAATTTTTTTATTAAATCTCAAATCTTCATTAGTATAATAGTGCTCATTACTTAACGCAGACTCTAATAACTTCTCATATTTTTTCATGTTATCACCACATTAATTGTAAACCACTTTGTAAACTTGGTCAATAAATTAGTAAACTATTTCGTAAACCAAATTATATTTTTAAAAATAAAAACTTCCATCAAATGATGGAAGTTAATTTTTACACTTAATTATTCGCCTTTTTCTAAAGCTAATGTTCTAGTAGTTAAATCACATACTTCAGTTGGTCCATAGTATTGGATAGCACCTGGATAAGTATATGCAGTTTCAACTGCCCATACATCTCTATGTGCTTCGAAGTATTTGAATGGTTTTCCTTCTAATTCAACTAAAGCTTTTCTGATAACTGGTTTATCTTCACCATGACGTCTTTCCATATTCATCATCTTAGTGATTGGCATACCACCAGCAACCCATTCTTCAGCTGGTTTAGATAAGTTAGATACTTTAGATAAATAACCATTGTAACCATATTGGATTAACATAAATGCGTTATAACCTAAAGAATAACAATAGTCAGCGTCGAAATTAGATGGGAATGCACATCTTCCTTCATAACCGAAGAAATGATGTAAAGCATTGAATTTACCATTGTAAGTACCTTTTGCTTTTCTTTCAGCTAATACATCTTTAACTAATGCAGAGAATAATTTTTCTGATTCAATTAAAGAAACTTGTACGTTACCATGAGGATCTCTTTCTAAGAATAATTGTTGTTGGATTGATTGAGGTAAAATGTCAAATACAGCGAATGAATCTGCTGATAAACCATTTTTAATGAATTCATATTTGCTAGCCCAGTTAGGTAATGCATTGAATGCATCAGCTTTAGCACCAGCTAATAAATCATTGATTTCATGAATTAAGCTACCGAATTCAGGAACGAATTCAACTACACCTTCAGGAATGATAGCAACACCGAAGTTCATACCATTAGCAGCTCTTTTTTCTACTGAATCAGCAATATAATTAGCGATTTCAGATAATGACATTTTCTTTTCAGCTACTTCTTCAGAAATTAAACAAATGTTAGGTTGAGTTTCTAAAGCACATTCTAATGCAACGTGAGAAGCTGAACGACCCATTACCTTAATGAAATGCCAATATTTTTTAGCTGAGTTAGCATCTCTTTGGATGTTACCAATTAATTCTGAATAAGTTTTAGTTGCAGTATCAAAACCAAATGAACATTCGATATCATCGTTCTTTAAGTCACCATCGATAGTTTTTGGACAACCGATAACTTGTACACCTGTATTATGAGCAGCAAAGTATTCAGCTAATACAGCAGCGTTAGTGTTAGAGTCATCTCCACCGATAATAACGATAGCAGTGATACCATGTTTTTTACAAACTTCAGCAGCAACAGCAAATTGAGCTTCTGTTTCTAATTTAGTTCTACCAGAACCGATAATATCGAAACCACCAGTATTTCTGAATTGATCGATATATTCATCTGTCATTTCGATGAATTTATCTTCGATTAAACCAGCAGGACCATTTTTGAAACCTAATAATACGTTTTCTGGATTAGTAGCTTTTAATGCATCATATAAACCAGAAACAACGTTATGTCCACCTGGAGCTTGACCACCAGATAAGATAACACCTACAACTTGTTTTTTAGCAGCTGAAGTGTTTTGTCCTTTTTGGAAAGTAATTTCTTTTTTACCATATGTATTAGGGAATAATGCAGCAATTTTTTCTTGATCAGCTACAGATGTAGTAGCTTCACCTTCCTTAACACAAATGTCATTGATACCATTTCTTAACATTCCTGGTAATTTAGGAACATATTGATATCTAGCCTTTTGAAGTGGTGATAATTTCATAATTTTTTCTCCTTTTTTATTTAAATATTTTATTTTATAAAATAATGAATTATTTTGTCCTTAAATATATTATAACAATTAACTCTAAAAGTAAAGACTATGAAAACACTTTTACTTATATTTCCATTAACCTTTTTCTAAAATAGTCTGATAATTAGGTTATAAAATAATAGAATTTGTCAAGTTTATAATATCATCTGCGTTTGTAGGATTAACAAAAATAAAATATTGAATAAATTCTCAGATAAAACAGTTCTAATTTATATAATTGTTAATTATTTTCTCAAATATTATCTAGACTTAGGCTCGCCGTATTCGCGAACCATTGCCTCCATGGTAATAATCCATTGCTTACCATATTTCATTACATCAATACCTTCCTGTAATTTACCATATGATATAGCTTTTCTTAATGTACTTTCATTTAATCCCCATAATATAGTGGCATCACTTAACGCAATTAAATTATCAAATGGAGTATCTACTGTTTCTCCATTTTCAAACAATTCATCACATGACAAATCAATGTCGTCATTCCATGACACACCATATCCACCAACATCAACAACAACCTCATAAAATAACCTATTTTCTTTTAACCCATTAAACATCTCAAATTTAGTAAATAAAGGTTTTATATCATAAATTTTCGTAATACCTTCCGCAAAAATAACTACTAATTTATAATCATTTATTGCAATTACAGATTTAACCTTATGAAACATAAAATTCCCTCCTATTCTAATGGTGCTATTTGTTTGAAGTTTTGTGTATTCCACATCATTAATAATTCATCTTTATGAATAGACATCCATTCCATAACTAATCAAATATCTCTTTTTGGAAGTTCTCCTTCTAAGACTTTGAAATCATTAATTGAAATTACTGCAACATATTCTCCATATATTGCATGAATGTGTGGAGGATTATGCTCTTTTTGTTGAAAGTACATTTTTATTATTATCCCATAGAATCGTGATAATATTGGCATAACACTAAACTCCAAACTTATTATATCACGATATAGTGATAAAATCAAATAAATTTATTCATATTTAAAAAAGTTCTAGAATTTAAATCTAGAACTTTAATAATTTCACTTTATTTCATTAAAACTATCAACTCTCATAAAGTTTTTATGAGTTACTCTATATTCATTAATTGTTTTTTCCTTTAAGAAAGTTACCTTTAATGGATTAGTACCTAATATCTTCTTTAAACCATCATAATCTTCATCTATTTTAGTAAATACTTCATCTAAACTATTAATAACATCTTCTTCATTATATTCATTATTAATTTCTAAATATAAATGTAATATTGGTTTACCATTATCTGTTAATGATTTAGTTGCATACCAATCATTAACATCTATATTAGATTCTTTAATTACATTACTTAATTCTTTTTCATTAAAACGACTAAATCCTGCAATATCAATAATCCAAGGTATTCTATCAACATATTCAAATCTAGGTAAGTTAATATTGTTATCTAAATCTTTTAATCCTACACAACAATAAATATCACCAGTTCTATAACGCATGAATGCCCCACCATTAAGGGTGCTTATAACTAATTCATATTTAATTCCTTCTTCTACTTCATCAAGTAAATATGTTTTAGTTATATCTATACCTTGTATTTTATTAGCTATAACATCATCAAGTTTAATAAACTCATAAAAACATGTTTTTGGAAAGAAATATAATCCATTTCTATTCCATGTTTCTGTACCTATTAATGACATTTCAGTACCCGCAAATAATTCTAAAGGCCTAATACCCCATGATTTTTCTAAATCATCTTTATAACATTTGTTATCAGTACCAGCTATCATAAAACATTTTAAATTAAATAAATCTTTAGGTAATAAATCTCTATTTTCTTTATCGCATCTTTTTTTAGCTTTAATTAATCTAGCAAGCATTTTAGGTTTATATTTTAATAAACTTTTAACACTTGCCTTACCCTTTCTTTCAGTTAAAGCTTTAGTAACTGCATGAGCTACACTTCCAAGACCAAAGAACAATTCAACATCTTCTTGCATAGCCATTTTAAACCCTAAAGCATTTCTTTTAGAAAAACTCATATTTTGAGCCTTTTCTACTGGTGGTAAAATCTTAACATCAGTAGCTTCAGATAACGAATATGGTACAAGTCCTGTCAAAAATGGTAATGGAGCTAGTCCATATAACATTTTATCATTATGTTTAAATTTAAATTTATATTTTTTAGTACTACTAGATAATATTAAGCAAGATACAATATTATCTTTAAATACATCTAACATACCTCTACTGTATGGTGCAACCTTTATAGGTTTAGTTCCACCTTCCCAAGTAGTTTGAATCCAAATCTCACTATTAATAGGCAAACTATAATTCTCTTTTTTAAGTAATATATCAGCATAATCATCATAAGCTGTTAATTTAACTTTATTTCTAAACTCATCTATAGAATTAATATCTACATTATTTAATATACTTTTACCTAATTTACTTTCTTTCCATAAAGATATTTGTTCTAAAATTAATTCATTTTGAATATCCATATAATCATCTATAGATAATTCTAAAAAACTACAGTATTTATTCCATAAATATCTTTTATTATTTTTTCTGATTAATTCTTTAGTAGTTAACTCTTTTCTTTTAGTAAAAGAAATAAGAAAAGGTGTAGTTATTTTATATTCATCATAATTAGAAAATGTTTTAGGAAATATATATACATCTTGATAGATTATATATAATAAATCACCAATTATCATTAATAAATAAAATAAACCAGAATCCGCCTTATTAGTTAATCCCCATAATGATAAATATAGTCCTGCAAACCATAACATACCAGGATGACGACATACACCATATACACCTTTAGTGTACGCTAATCTTTCTTCACTATCTTTTATATATGTTTCATTAAAAGGTATCGCAAAAAATAAAGTATATATTAATAATGTTAAAAATATTAAACTACTTAAGCTAAATAAAATAATACTTAATAAACTATCATTATCAAAATATTTTACTGTAGTATAAACTGTACTAACACCTAATAATAATGTACCTATTAAGAAAAAAGGTTTTATGAATTTTCTATTTTTATGAATAGTATTATAGTCATATATAAAATATAACAAATAAGCTATTAATCCAATAATAATTTCCATAATATCCTCCTTCCAAAACATAACAATTATACCAAAATAAAACGACTAATAAAACTATTAGTCGTATATTTTTACTCATTATCATTGATAATTGTTAATTCAAGACAAATGATTCTATTTTTATCCATATTAATAATCTTAAAAGAAGCATTATATTCTTTTAATTCAATTACTTCTCCAACATGTGGAAAATGATGTAAATGATATGTAACTAATCCAGCAACAGAGTTATATTGTTCATTTCTTAAAATTTCTAAATCTAATTCTCTGTTGATTTCTTGAATAGATGTAGTACCTAATACCAAATATTTATTTTCATCTATTTTTTCTATTGTTTGTACGATATCATCATGCTCATCATAAATATTACCCATAACTTCTTCTATTAAGTCTTCTAAAGTAATATATCCAGAAACGCTACCTGATTCATCAATAACTAACGCAGCTTGTTCTTTATTTGTTTGGAATTCTTTAAATAAATTATCTGCCTTCATACTTTCTGTGACATATTTAGGTTTTCTTAATATTGTAAGTAAATCTTCTTTTTTTATATTATTATAATCTAATGATAAGACAATATCTTTTATATTTAAAATACCGATAATATTATCCTTATTATCTTGATATACAGGTAATCTAGTATATCTTTCTTTTTTAATTATCTTATCAATATTTTTTAAATCATCATCAATATTAATCATTACTAAATCTACTCTAGGTATCATAACATCTCTTACATTTAAATCTCCAAAAATAAATACATTATCAATTATATCTAATTCATCTTGATCAATTGTACCATCATCAACACCAGATGAAATTAATGCTAAAACTTCATCTTCTGTAACTTTATCATCATTATTTGGTTTTAACCTAAATAACTTAACTAACAAATTGCAAGAACCAGATAATAAAAATACTATAGGCTTAAATATTATTCTAATTACATTTATAGGTTTAGCAAAGCGTAATGCAATCTTTTCTGGTGAACGTAAAGCAATTCTTTTAGGGAATAATTCACCTAAAACTAAAGTAAAATAAGATAAAATAAGGGTCACAATAATTAAAGCAATAGTTGAAGCAAATGGCACATTTAAACCTGTCAACCATTTTCCTAAACCTTCAGATAAAGATACTGCCGCTGTAGCACTTGAAAAGAAACCAGCAAGTGTTATACCTACTTGGATAGTAGATAAAAACTTAGTATCATCTTCTTGTAATTTTTGTACTATCTTAGCTTTTTTATTCCCTTTTTCAGCTAATAAATTAATTTTTATAGGGTTAGCTGACAATATAGCTAACTCTGATGAGGCAAAAAAGGCATTAACAATAATTAATACAAAAATAATTATAAATTGTGTTATTAACCCATTACTTGGGGGAACCTCACTAGCAACATTTAATATCATAAAATATCCTCCTAAACATGATAAAAGAGAAAAAATAAAGACCTATGCACTGCATAAGTCTTGTCATTTAAAGTTAAACCAGAATATAAAAATTCGGTTGTTGATTTAACCACGATTAGTCGTTGACTACTCCCTTTATCTTATATAATTATATTATATTTTTATTACCATGTCAAATTTATTCCATAAGAAAAATACCTAATATCATTTTATTAGGTATTCTTTAAAATTATTCTATTTTTGAAAATTCAGCTTTTCCTACAGAACATAATGGGCATTCAAAATCTTCAGGTAAATCTTCGAATTTAGTACCTGGAGCAATTCCGTTTTCAGGATCTCCTAATTCTTCATCATAAACCCAATTACATACATCGCATATATATTTCATATGTCCTCCTATAATTTTAAAATAATATTATTTTATTTATACTAATATCTTATGCTGAAATTTTAAAAAATATTACGTATATTTATAAAATATTGTAAATATATTTATATTGTACATAATTTAATTTACAATTATTCAATTATAATACATGTGGGTGACGCAAATAATCATACATAAACTTAAAAAACTCGCTCTTTTAACGATGTTATGCACAAATTTTTGGTTTTTTTGGGCAGAAATGAATACGTGCACAATTTATTTTATTTTTTGGGCATATGAGCAACAAATATATCAAAAGCTCCTTTAAGTACTAAGGAGCTCTCTTTTTTACTTTCTATTTCCCTGATAATTGGAATTATTACTCCAACCATTTTTATGAGTCTGTTCAATACACCATAACATTTCATTGTGATTAGAAGATTTATGAATAATCTCAATTAAAGTTCTCCAAGGAATTTGTCCCCCAGGTTGGGAGAAAATTTCATTATAAGAAAATTCATTTGCTAACTGTGACATTCTATATAAGTTTTGTTTAGAATAACCCTTTCAATTAAATCATTTAACCAAAATCCAAAAATCACTAAAAATATAATTGCTGTTAAAGCTAAAACAAACCAAACTATTTCATTCCTAATACCTAATATCAATAATATAATAAAAACCATCAATAATATAAAACTTATTGCAAATGCTATTGAAATTTCTATGAAATCCCTTGGGAAACACTTTTGCTTGATGCATGCTTCACATTTTACTTTACTCATATTATCATTCTTCATTTTAAAACCTCCTTTATGGTCTCCATCTTCTAATTAAGATTAAAAGAACTAATATTATTATAATAAATAACAAGTAATCAGTATTATCTATAATTTGTCCATTTATTCTACTATAAAATACATAACACAACAATTTGCTCACTACCATCGCCTCCAACTATATTTTAATAAAATAATATATAAATTTATACACTACCTTAAAATATATTTGGGTGGGGTTTTTATTGAAAATAAAGGCTTTTTATGCTATTATTTAATAAAATGTGGTGGGTTTTTCACCGTACATTGAGGTGATATTATGGCAAAAGATAAATATAAAATTAGAATTTCTAATAGATTAAATTCATTTTTAAACGTAGATATGTATACATTCAATTTTTATAAACCAAATGATAAAGTAAATAAAAATAAGTTTTATTCAATGGTTATTAATGGAATGTATGAATATTATCTAAAAGATAATAATATTATATTTAATACATTATGTGATGAAGCACAAAATGATAAGAATTTTAATAAGAATTTAGCTGATTCTATTAATAAGAATTTATTAAAGACACATCATTCAGATTTAAATGACTTTTTACATCCAGTTGATATATATATTCAAACTACTAAAGAAAACCAAGATACATTTAATAAGATTGAAGCAAATTCACTTAAAAATGAAACATTCAGTGAGTTTGTAAGAAACCTTCTTATTAAGTATATAAGCTTACCTATATATCTTAGAGAAATGATAATATTTAAAGATAGTTATCATCTTTTAAAATCTTCTTTTAAAGAATCAATTGAAATAATAGTAACTACTAATGATAGTCAACAATATTTATTTAGACAGTTTGGAGAATGCTTAAATGCTGATGAAACTAATTACTATTTCATCGGTGAAATCGTAATTGGAAATCGTACTGAATTAAAATCATTTAAACTATCAGATATTAAACATATTACTTTAACTGATAACTATTACAAGTTTACTAAAGAAAAGCTTGAATATATATCTAGTAAAATAATACATGGACCCGAATTAATAGATAGTAATGAAGAGACTATTGAATTACAATTTGATAATACTGGTGTAGATATATATTTTAAAAATGAACATGGTCGACCATTATATATAAATTGTAATGAAGATACTAATATATTTACATTTCAATTCAACGAAGACAAAATGTTTAACTATTTAAAGATATTTGGTAAACATGTAAAAGTAATACGTCCATTAAGTTTAAAAACCAAATTAAAAGATTTCTATAAATCAGCAATTAATGAATAAAAAATAAGACTGTAAACATATCATCATTATGTCTACAGTCTTTTCATTTATTTTACATTCTTTATCATAGTTATATGTGGACAATATTCATCATAATATTCTTCACCTATACAATTATAACCTAATTTTAGATAGAATGTTTTAATTCTAACTTGAGCTGATAATTTAATTAAATTACCACCTAAAGATTTAATTAAATCTTCAGCAGCTTTAACTATAATACTACCATATCCATATTTACGATATTCTTTTAATATGGCTACTCTACCTATAATATAGTATTCATTATCCTTATATACTCTACATACACCTATAGGATTATCCTCAACATATAAAACTATATGTTTACTTATAGCATCTATATCATCAAATTCAACAGTGAACTGTTGTTCATATATAAATACAGTTTCACGTATATATTTAGAATCTTTATTTAATTGATTGTATATTTTAATATTCAATTTAATCACCTAATTAATTATATAATTAAATATGGGTCTATTCAAGTGAATGATACTTGTTAATTATTATTAAAACCGTATATTCTGTACTTATTGTTAATATGTGGGTAAAGTAAATAAGCATACATATAAATATGTATGCTTAAATTTATTGATTTTTCACTTCTAAAATTATCTCTTTTGCATATACTTCATCATCTATTCGCATTATACTGTCATCATAAATATTTTCTTTAAATGGATTAATATCACCATACCAGATTATTTGTCCATCAATTATAATTGCATTACCATTGCTATTACATTTTTCTATAATGACATTATAATCTTTCACATTTAATTCTTCAAAATTATTTAATGATAGTATACGAATACATAAATCCTGTGCTTCTATTATAATGTTTGATAAACATCTTACATCATAATTATTTATTAACAAAACAATTTCGTTTTTAGCACATCTTATATCTTCTATTAATTTTGCTTTGTAAGAATTTTTATCAAATAAAATTGTATCTTGTCCAAAGAATTCATTATTTAATTTATAATTATGTTTCTTATATGCTCGCAATCGTTTGCCAAACATTTTAGAAAACAATGGAACCTTCAAATCAACGTAATCATATACGCACACTTCCGTTTTATCAGCCACAGTTCTATGTATTCTTCCAACATATTGTGATAGTGTTCCTTCCCATTTGAAAGGCATTGTTATAAATAATGTATTTAATGATGGCAAATCAAATCCTTCACCAATATATTTACCTGTAGCTAATATTATATAACCATCTTCATTGATGTTGCTAATTTGTTTTGAAACCTCTTTTTTTTCAGATGCTTTCATTTGGCCGTTGATGATATAAACATTATTACAAAATTGTCTTATTTCTTCATATAAATATCTGATATGTTCAACTCTTTCAGACAATAAAATAATATTCTTCTTTTCTGATATACAAGTTTTGATATCTTCAATGATTAATCTATTACGTTCTACGTTGGATACCAACTTATTACATTGTTCTACATACGAAAGTAATTTATCCTTACTTGATAATCTAAAACTTGTTATTTTAGGAACTAAAACCTTACTCAACTCACTATGAACGTTTTGATGTTCATAGATAATATCACCAATTGTTTTATAAATTATCTTTTCATTTCGATCAGATCGCTTTGGTGTAGCTGTCAAGCCATAAATATACTTTGTATTTGTATTTCTTAATACTCTTTCAAAAGTTCGTGCTGCCAAATGATGAACTTCATCAACAATTATCATTCCATACTTAGATAAAATCTCATTACTTTCTACACTATCATCAAAAGAATGAATAGATGCTATATCAATATTACCAGTTAATTTCTTTTTAGCACCATAATAAACACCAAACTTATCTTTTTCTTTTTTATATTCATAATTAACTTGCAGAAATTCACTTAATCTTTCTTGCCATTGACTTATCAAACTAACATTATTAACTAATACCAAAGTATTTCTCTTATATTCAGATATCAATGCCGCAGCCATTACTGTTTTTCCAAAACCAGGAGGAGCAACAAAAACACCATTTTCTTCACACATTATATTAACTAAAGCAGTTTCTTGATCAGGTCGAAGATTTTTACAAAACTCTACCTCAATCTCTTGTCCCTCTTCGCGCCTATCTATAATTTCATATTCTATTTTAAGAAAATTAAATATTAAAATTAAATCTTTAATACATCCCCTAGGAATACTAATAAAATTTTCGTCTTCTTTAAACAGTTGCCATACTCTTGGAGTATTATAAGTTGATTGTCTCATTCTTTGTTTATCGTAAAACTCATTATTAACAACTGAGCCAAGTCTCATCATATATTTCAGCGCTTTAGTTGATAATATATTTTTTGAAATTTGCAAGTCATTGTTATAATATACGACTACCTTATCCAAAAAATCACTTGGTTTAAGTTGAAGATTCTTAGTTACATTCTTAGGTAATATGTCAATTTCATTCTCTTGTTTTATTTTTTCTAATAATATCTCAACTTCAGCTACTGTTAATTTTTTTACACTGCTCAAAAAAGCAATTTGATTTTCATACGGAAGTTTATTATCATCAACAAAAACTGTTTTTCCTTCACTTATCAAATTTCCATCTAACGGTAATGCTATCAAATTACCATATCCACCTTTTTCCAACAAATCTTGACTCGGAAAAAATCTATCAAAACTCTTTAGTGATATTCCATTAGAACAAATAAATGCTTTATTCAAAATAAAATCTCCCATTTTTCTTGCATTTTTAGCTTTAACTGGCTGTTCAAAGAAAATCCAAACATGAGCACCTAAACCAGATTGAGAAATTTCAACCGCACAATCTATTCCATACTTACTACAAATATTTTTAAAATTTATAGCACTCTTGAAAAAATCACCATCATCAAAATCAACTGCTAAAAAATAACATTCATCACCATCTAGCATTGGATAAATACCGTATGATTTTTTACCTTTGAAATGATTTAATAAATCAACGGTTCCTATACCATAATATTCTTTATATGGGCATCCTTTGCAACCAACATATTTTTTTAAATCACAGTTTATACTATATTTATTGCGACATACAGGCGAATATCCTTTTTGATTGTCACTTTTCCTAAAATATCTTTCTGCAAATATATCATTTCTTCCTTTGAAATATGAAGTATATATTCTTATTTTTTCATCTTTTGTATATTCAACGTTTTCAACTTCTCTAATTTCTGCGTAATGAATATCATTTTCTTCCAATAATCTTTTTAAATATTTATTTTCTTTTTTTAACTTTTCATTTTCTTTAATTAAAAAATCAACTTCATCATGCATATTATCACCGTCACTTTATCAAAAGAGTCTAAAAACAACTTTTATTCTTCATCTAAAAACTCGTCATCTAATCTACTTTCGAAATATGTATAATATGTTTCTATTAACTCTTCATATAAATATTCATCTTCAACTAACGATAAAGCCTCATATTCTCTTCTATATTCTTCATTATTAGCAGCTTTAGATATATCTTCACATACTAACAAAGAAATTTTTGATATCCTTTTAAATCTAGATTCCGAAAAATTACCCAAACCGAAATCGAATATTAATTCATTTAACAAACACAAACCTACTTGACTTAATGCATTATAATCAATAGTTGTTTTTCTTAAAACTAAATAAATTTCCATTGCTTTATCAACTTTAAAGTTACAACATTCAAAGCATTTTTCAATTCTTGCTATATATTTATTCACATCAACCTTGGTGTTAGTTAATACATTATTCAAATAAGAAACAACTTCGTCATTAGAATCACATAAATTATTAATCAATCCAATCAATTCTTCTTTACTCATTTTACTGAGTTTATTTATGACACTATTTTTCAATTTCATAAGCTAACCTCTAAAATAAAGATTAATTTCTTCTTTTAGCTCATCACTAAAATCTGCTAATTCTTCAATGCCAATCACCTTTGTTTTCAACAGCATTAATATATTTTCAACCATTCTTGATCTACGCATATTAATTACTACACCAATATGACTTTTATCTTCGTTAATTCTCTTTTCAATCTCCCAAAAATTAGATGATGGATTTTCCTCTCTTTTTAATATTTCAATATATTCCTTATTAAGTTTATCCATATGTCTTTCTTGCCAACCAGGGACTAATTTTCTTAGTAATTTCCAATCACTTTCTTTTACATTATACATATCCATTACCTCTTAAAAATTATTAATCAAATGATTTGATGATAACAGGTGCTAGATAAATTGGCTTAAGTTCTAGCATATTATCATTCGATATATCTTTTTGTGAAAACATTATTCTTCTGGAAATACATGAAGAATATTTTTTTTCAAACTCATTAATTGACTTATGATTATTATGATTTGAAGATTTCACCTCAATAGGTACTATCTTATTTTTATCAGATACAATAAAGTCGATTTCATAAGAATGGGTTTTACCATTTTCTTTCCAATGATGAAAATATAATTCTCTATTATTAGATTTAATAATTTGAGCGATTGCATTTTCATACAAATAACCTAAATTAGCTTCAAGCTTATCACTTAATAATTTATTATATATATTTTCTGATATCAATCTTTTATCGTTAAATAACATCGTAGTAAATAAGCCTATATCAGATAAATATAATTTAAAATCAGATATATCTTTAGTTAAATTTAATGAAACACTAGGTTCAGTGACATTATAACAAGCTAACACTGTTTTAGAATCTAATAGATCATATAATAATTCTTCATCTTTATTGCTTACTTTTTTATTTATTACAGAACTCAAAACAAATTTTTGTCTCCCTAATGCTAATTGACTAGGAATAGAATCATATATCATCGAGATTCTTCCACTTGGATCTATTTTTCTAAAATCGTCTTTATATAATTCTATGATTTCTTTTTTTATAGTATCTATTTCTTGAAATGTCTTTTTTTCTAAATAAGCTTCAACTGCTTGCGGCATACCACCAATCGCCATATATATTCTAAAATCCCTCATCAAAGTTCTATTTGTGGTTTGACCAATTGGTTTGTTAAATTGGTTGATAGTTTCTAATACAGAATAATCTTTATTACATGCCCAACAAAATTCCTCATAATCCATAGGATATACATTTATTTTCATTTCTTCAGATGGTATAACAATACCTTTAACATTCTTCTTTATACTTATTAAAGATCCTGTTTCAATATAATCATATCTACCATCCTTTACTAAATGCTTAATAGCCTGCCTAACTTTAGGAACTAATTGAATTTCATCAAATATAATTACAGATTCACGTTCATATAATTTAATTGACATTACTGATTGTAATCTCAAAAAGAAAATATCTAAATTTGAAATATCATCAAATACATCTAATTCTTCCTTTGATATTCTTGAAAAATCAACTAATATATATGATTTATAGTTTTCCTTAGCAAAATTCTCAACTATTGTACTTTTACCAACACGTCTTGCACCTTGTAGTAATGCTGCATACCTTCCACTATATTGTTTTTTCCATTCATATAATTGTTCAGTAACTTTTCTTTTAAACATAGGAATAGACCTCCTTAATTTCCACTATTAGTATAAACTATTTTTTATTTTTTTGCAATATTTTTAAATTGAGAAAAAACTGTTTTTGCGATGTTTTTTATTTCAATAACTACATTTTTTTCGACTTTTTATATGATAAATGTACTTATTTCTAATTAATAACGCATAATGTTACAACAAATTTATCAGTTATATTATATACAAAAGCGAGTAATAATTTCTTTATAATAAAAGAAAAATATGACTTTATGCAATCTGATTACACGTTATTTACTAAAAAAATCAGCCACAATTGAACTGATTTTCTAAATTATATAAGATTATAATACATGTGGGTGACGTAAATAATCATACATAAACGATAAAAACGATTTGTTTTTAATATTTTTTTGTATACAATAGAGAAATTTCACAAATTTTATTCTTCGCATTAGTCTCATTATTTCCAATTAATTGTTATTCAACACTTGTTTGAGCTACATATGTATCAGCTTCCTTGCATAACAATAACCCTATTGTTTCATTGTCTACATTAGTTTTTTCTAGATCATCTATTGCATTTACATAAAAAACAAGTTGTCCAAAATCTGCTGGATTAAACTCACCTATTTTAACTTCAATCACAACGTAAGCATGTATCTTTGTATGATACATTAATAAATCAATATAAAACTCTTTATTGGTTGGTGTTATTAATTTATATTCTTTTCCCACTAAACTAAATCCTGGTCCTAATTCATTTAAAAATTTTATAATGTTATCTATCATTTGATTTTTTAAGTCTTTTTCAGTTTTAATACTTTCTTTATCTAAAAAGTCGAATACATAAGTATCTTTAAAAATTTCATTTATTAAATCATCTGATTTTTCTATAACCTTTGTTTTAATAGGGCTTATTAAACTTCGCTCATAAGACTTCATAGCTATTTGGTTAACTACCATAGATCTACTCCAACCATTTTTATGAGCCTGTTCTATATACAATAACATTTCATTATGATTAGAAGATTTATGCATAATCTCAATTAAAGTTCTCCAAGGAATTTGTCCCCCAGGTTGGGAGAAAATTTCATTATAAGAAAATTCATTTGCTAACTGTGACATTCTATATAAGTTTTGTTTAGAATAACCCTTATGTTCTTTTAAATCATTTGCTAATCTTTCAATATACTTATTGCCCCATTTCTTTCTTTTATTAATAACTACTCCAGTTTCGTAATAAGATAGGAAGAAGTGAACCTTCTATTAATCAAATAGTTGAATTATCAAATATATTTAAGGTTCCTACAGATTACTTATTAGATAAAGACATAATAATAGTTTCTTCAGAAGATGAATTTAATATTGTTACTAATGAGATGGTAAAAGATTCTATTGATGATTTTGAAGAATGTATTGAAAAAATAAGAAATAATTGTTCTGATGAACAAAAAAAAGAGATTTCAAACATCTTAAAATCTCTTTATAATATTACTAAATAGTTTTCTTGCAAGTGGAGTAGTTATACTCCTTTTTATTTTTTTAAACTAATCTTTTTTACCAATCATATTCTTCATCATAAGGATCTTCATAAAATTGTTCTTCAGATTCTTCAAGCTCATTAACTTTATAATTTATTAATATTCTTCTCATTTCTTCAAAAGTTAATGATTCAACATATTTTGTTGCTTCTTTAACTCTTTTTTCATGTCTTACCATAAATTCTTTTTCTAATTGTTCTTGTAATCGTAATTGTTCTTCTTTTTGCTTTTTTATAATCAAAGCTTCTTCTGGATTTAGATAATAATGAACTGCTACCTTATGCTTACATACTGATAGTTTACCATTTGCTCTTGGACAAGAGCAAGTAGTCTTTCTAGGATGATTTGGAATATAAATTACAGTATAAATATTATTTTTACTTCCTTTAACAGTTGCATGATATTCACCATCATTTATTTTCCTTACACTTAATACGTTTCCACTATCATAATAGTCATATCCATTTATCTTTGACCAATAAGCTGCAGAATCTATAAATCCCATTACAAATCACCTTACTTTAATCTCTTACTCTTCTTTGATTTTATCATATTTAGTTTATAAAATATCAATAAATTTATATGTTTTACATTTGTGATACCCTGTGGGTATAGTAAATAAGCCTACATACAACACTATTCCATATCATGTAGGCTTCATTATTATTTACTTTCTAAAATGTTTAGTGTATTTTCAAGTCGCTTAATTAATTCATCATATGTTAATATTTCAGTCAACGCTTTATATTGTCTTTTGATTATTTCATAATCCAAGTCTTGTTGCTCTGTAAAATTTATTTTTCTTCCACATATTATTATTCCTTGTGGATTTACAATTTTAATTTTAACACCACTCAATTCCTTACCATACTTTTCATTTAACTTTTCTTCATTTAAATGTTTGAAAGTGGATAAATAATATACATATTTTTGAACTTGTTGAATAGCTCCTGATAGTTCAAGACCAGGTATATAATTTTCGCGGTATTTTGCCTTACGTAACACACATTCCTCAAATGGTTTTTTTAATTCAATTATATCCACATTACCATCGGAATCAATTAACATATAATCTATTTCTTTATACTTGCCATTTCCTAATGACAATCTTACTTTTTTTAAGCATTTCACATATCTAGGATACATGAGCAAAATTATTGGCAACAGTTTTTCTTGCCATTCAAGTTCTGAATAATTGCCATTTAACATATTTTTTAATTCAAATAATATTAAATTATACTTATAAATATCTATATCGCGATTTATATCAATTATTTGTGTACTATCCTTTATATCCTTCCTACGTGTTTCCACATAGTCATTGTATTTTTGAATTGCAGATGCATCTGAAAAATATTCACCTATAACAGAAGATATACACGCTCGTTTATAAAGAGCAATTTCTCGTTGATTAGGAAATTTTTCAATAAGTTTTTCAAATATATGAACTGGAATAAAACCATCGTTTATAATTGGAAAGTCGTTAGGTACTATTTTTATATCTGAATTTGCGTATTCAGAAATCATAGGAATAACTCTAGCAAATGGGCCCTGAAAAAAATGCTTATTCTCCAATTTAAAATTATGTCTATTTGGTAATTCTTGATGAAGCATAAATTCATATTCATTACCAAAAATTTCCTTATCTAATTTGTAGTATTCACCATCTCGAATTCCAATAATAAATGTTATAGTGTATTCATCGCATTCAACTATATTTTTTTGACTCAAATTCAGGGCGCCCAATCGAACTGTTTCATTTCTATTAAACGAATCAAGGAAATGTTCAACACTCCTTATTTCAGGTTCATACTTTAACAATAATTCTTCATCATTGAAAATATATTTTTTTGACATAATAATTATCACTCCACAATCTACTTTAATTTATATTACCACATTTTAAAACCAAAATCGACTATCATATAGTATTTCATAAAAAATAAGACCATATCAATTTGATATGATCTTAAGACATTTTCACTTTTTTCTACCGGTATATCTCATAAAAACGGTAGATTGCCGGTAGATTAACTTATAATTAAATATTTTCTTATAGCAAACCGGTAGATTACCGGTAGATTAAAAATTATGGATGTAGTTTATAATGCGTATTTCTTCCACTACCATGTCTGTATAAAAATTTATTTTTTACCAAATTCGTTAAAAGTTCTGTAGCTCTTGATTTTTCCACATTTAATAAACCTCTGCATTGTTCATTTGTAATAGAACCATTTACTTTGATAAAATCAATGACTTGATGCTCTTGATTTTTATTTCGTTTTTCTTGCATTTCGGTGCTAACAAATTTGATTTCTGTTCTAAAGATATCTTTATCCTCAAATAAAGGCTCAGACTTAAAGTACTTAGTACAAACATCGTTGATGGTTGCAATCCCTGATCCTAGCTAACAATAAAATATTCTTTTTATGTTCCTCATCATTAAAGTTAGTAATTATAATTTAATAAATTCATTACGTTTATCATCATAGTAGTGTGCTTCTGGATATAAACTCTTTAAAGCTTTTTCGAATGCGTTTAAAACACTATAATCAGAATATTCAACATCTAAAATATGACTGTTATCTGGCAATACCACTTCAATAAGTTCAAATTCTTTTAAAGATTCTTTTTCAGTTTCAGATTCGCCATTTTCATTTACATCATTAATATTTGCAACTAAAATAGCTTTATTTTTCTTATCTGCAACCCAGAAATTCTCATATGGAGCAATACCACCAAGTTCGTATTTTAAACCTGCTGTTTTTAATATAGTTTCTAACTTTTCTTTTGTTATTAATTCTTTTGTAATATAACTAACGTTGTCCATGTTTTTGACTCCTTCCTTTCTTTTGTGGCTTTGGATCTGGAACAATCCTTTTCATATTAGGATTTTTCCTTTTTTCCTTTAAATATTTTACAAGATTTTTTTCTTTTGAAAAAATATTAAAACCTTCTTCGTTTAACTGCGCTCTTTCTCTATTATTTAGATTAGGCGCCATTCCAATCGGTTCTTTAGTGGAATATTTTTGATACTTTCGTAATTGCTTCCCTAAACCGGATTTTCTTTCGCAAGTTTTAACTTCAATGTTTGCATGTTGAGTTTCAATATCTATATCAGTTATTCTTCTATTACCTTCGTAAATTTCCTTATTAGTAGATAACACTTTTATTCCACTCAAACGTAATCTTCTAGCAACTTTCTTTTCATATTTCTTGCCTGTAACATTTCCTCTATTTGGTTTCCTTCTGTTATTGGAAAAGAACAATTTTCTTCACCTCCTTATACAAATTTATTATAGTTGTCCCTACAATAAATATTATATAAAAAAGTATACATCCATTCAAAACCCCAAGAAAATATTATTTTGGTGGGATTTTTCTATATCATTTTATGGTAAAATCAACATTTTTTTGATATAATTTGATATATAGTGGTGTGGTTTTTTACCACTACGGAGGTTTATATGGCTAAAGATAAATATAAAATAAGGCTATCTGGATTAACTTATTATACACTTAGAGATGATATGTATGCATTTAACTTCACTAGAGATAATGGGATGCCAAATCAAAATAATTTTTATAATAAATTAATATCGGGCTTTTATAGCAACTTAAAATATAGACAAGCTGAGTTAAATAAATATATAGGCGATGAATTATCTAATTACATAAAAGATAAAAACAAATTAGCAATTGTTGCAAGCAATTTAAATACTAAAATCAATGAACTATATCATTCAGATTTTAATTCAAAATATCATAATTTTGAAATCTATATTTATCCTACAAAAGAAACAATTCCTATGTATGATGAAATAGAATATAATGAATTAAATAACGAATCAATGAGTGAATTCATTAGAAATTTATTTAATGAGTATATCAAAGTTCCTTTTTTTGAAAGAGAACGCTGTTTATATTGGAATCATATAGTTAAAATTAAGGAGGCCATTTCCGAACAAAAAGTTATTTTAATTAAAAATACTCGTGACGCCGAAATACAACTTCAACCTTTAGAGATTTTCCCTTCAGCTGAAGAAACATACAATTACGTTGTAGGAAAAAACATTACCAATGATTCCAACACTAACTTTTCCATCAAACTATCAAGAATTAAATCTATTACTATTTTAAATAAATATTATAATTTTACGCAAGAAGATTATGATAATTTTAGAATTCAATTACTAGATGGACCTGAATTCATGTGCAAAGAAACTAGTCATGCCGTTATAAAATTCACTAAAGAAGGTATCAAGAAATTCGAATCTTGTTATAAAGATAGACCCGTTCCAACAGATTATAACGATGAAACTGGGGAATATATATTTGATACTGATTTAAATAAACTATATTTATATTTATTACAATTTGGTCGACATGTTAAAATAATCGAGCCAAAGCAATTAAAGGATAAACTAAATAGTTTTCATAGATTAGCTATAGATGAAGATGAGTAAATTCATCTTTTTTTTATTTTATGTTTTTTCAACAAAACTGTATTTCTCATCATCCATTGTTAATCGAACAAACTGCACAGTAGGATGAACCTTTTTAATCTTACTAACGATATCATTAATCACTTCTTCTGTTACATTAACTCCAAAATAAATCTTCTTTATTTGAGGCGTTATATAATTATCATGATCATCTAAAATTTTTGCAGGTAAAATAACTCTCCATTCATTCTCGTATTCCCAAATATTGCTTTTTACTAATAAAGATTTAGATATTAATTCAATGAAACTATCTTCCTTATATGAAATTTCATTTTCTTCTAACACTAATTGTTGTTCGTTCAAAACAGGTCTTACTTTATCATATATAACAGGAAACAATAACATTTGAAGATATGGATCACAATTCATAAAATCATATTCAACACATATGCCATTATGTTTATTTCCATAATGTGACCACATTAATATGTCATCATATTTTTCAGAAAAACAAGTCATTCTAAATTCCTCAGCAATTTTACCCCTAAGAATCTCAAAGAAATTTTTCTTTACTAAACTTATTTTTTCTTTATCTGCAGTCAAATCATAACTTATATTATAATCAATTAAAAACTTTTCAATTTCTTCCATAAAATTTGATGTAGAAAACAAATTAATATCCACACTCTTATGTATTTCGTCATCTAATTTCTTTCTAACATAATTACTCTTTAGTAATTCTTCAGTTAAATTTTCTTTATTTAAAGCATTATTATTAAACACATTCAAAAAAGATGGATTGCCTAATACATACTTAAAACAAAGTGAAGCTATCTCTTCTTTGCTTAATTCATTTGGATTTTCAGTATTTAATATTACATCTAACAAACCGGATTTTGCAAATTCATCAATCAAATTACCTTCATTAGGTTTATCAAACATCAAATTTAAAACTTGAATTTGCTCCTCTGTTGCTTTACCATTTTGTTTTATATTATTTATAATTAGATTTTTAAAATATGTTCTTATCATTGATTCAATTGAAATCCCCATAAATGAATCAAATGGATCATTAAAATTAGACGGATTAGAAAAATGAATGATTGAATTCAATATATTTCCAATTGTGTAACTATCATTTAAAGGATAATATTTATAAAACGATAAATTATTCTTTATGTTTTTAATATCTTCATATCTTTTATAAAAATCGTCTAATTCGAATTTCTTATTTCTAACCAAATTAACAAAATATTTATTTATAAAAGCTTTTTTCAAACTCATTCCTACTTTCCATTTACCATTGTAACAAATGGAATATCTGCAGCAGCAAAATCCATTAATTTCATTTCATTGATATCGGCATAACACGAATCAATATGTTCGGTTAATTCTAAGCCGCCATTTACTAGTCTACATAAATATGCATACATTGTAATGCTAAATGGCTTCTCTATATCAAGATACTCGTGATTAGATATTCCAATGTATCTAATGATTTCAATATCCGATTTCAACTCTTCTTTAATCTCTCTAACTAATGCTTCTTCTTTAGTTTCGTTTTGTTCAATTTTGCCACCTGGAAATTCCCACTTATTTGCAAGTGCTCGTCCTGGTCCTCTTTTACAACAAAATATTTTACCTTGTTCATTTTGAATTAAGGCACATACAACTTCAATATGTTTCATAAGACACCTCTATTTATTAACGATGTAATCGTACAATTCTTCTCTTATAGGATTTTCTAATAAAAATTCAAAATTTACTGCATGATCACCTGATAACATAACAACTTCTTTAGGATCGGTTATTGGTGTTATTTCACCTAGGAAATAAAATTCCTTTGAATTTTCTTTATCATCCTTATTTTTTCTTACAAATAATAATATTTTAGTATTATTAGCCTTCGCATTAACAATATTCAAAACATCAGGAGAATTTATATATCTTTTATTTTTTGAAATCCAAGATAATACGTTTCTTGAAATAAAGTAATCATTATATTTAATAGAATCTGAAATAGAATCATCTTTATGGTAATTAATGAATATTGGCAGAGTATTAGTTTTAAAATTATATTTATATCCACCAATATTCGTTGCCACTTCATTTTTCTCCCAATCTAATAGTCTACATACATCATCATAGCTATATTTAGCATATAAACAGAAGGATAAATAACTATGGTTATTACTATAAGATTTATTATATGTGTACAAACCAAATTCTATTATCTTCTTAACTTCATTGCTAAAATTACAACTAATCAACATTTTTTCAAATGTTTCGTTAATAGTTAACTTGCAATTATCATAACTAGCAAAAATAACTTTATTATATTGTGGAGCTTCACTACCAACGATATAGTTTCCTGTAAACTGATTAATTAGGTTTTCTGATGTGTTTTTAGTAAAAGCAATTATAGGATATTTATCGATTAATTCTTGTTCAAATAATGTCATATCCACTTCTTTTTCGTTAATCAATTTCAACAACAATTCTAATTCAAAAGGTCTTTTGCATTTAATATATTTCTTAGATAATAACTTCAAATATAACTCTTCTAATGAATTATATTTTATGCTATACTCTGGTTCATATTTCGTTAAAAATTCGTGATAACTATCAAATTTATCAAAATATTTAAATACATCAATAGAACCGTAATTTTCATAATCAAAGTAATTAGGAATTCTACCAATCTTGTGTTTTAACTCAAGATATGAATCTTTTAATATCTTTACAGTATTTAAAGGTGTTCTGTCTATTTTCTCAAAAATATTTTGTTCAACAATTCTTTCAAAATTAATTGTAGATTCCCCATGAATCATTCTATTTCCTTCACTAATAAATCTTCTTAAATTATCTTTGTTATAACTCTTATCACCAGATAAAGCGATAGGGATTAAGAAATTATTATCATAGTTTCCTATAAAATCTAGCACAACTAAATATTCTTTGTTGTTAAATTTACGTAGTCCTCTACCCAATTGTTGCACAAAAATTATTGCTGATTCTGTTGGTCTAAGCATAACAACTTGATTAATGCATCTAATATCAATACCTTCATTAAAAATATCTCTAGTAAAAATATAGTCTAAATAATTATTTTTATCATCTGATTCAAGTAATGCTATAGCTTCTTCTCTTTCCTCTTGTGAATTTTCACCGGACAATGCTTTTGTCTTAAAACCTCTTTTGTTAAATTCTAAAGATAGTGCTTTAGCTTCTTCAACTCTACTTACAAAAATTAATCCTTTTACCTTAGAACCACAATACCCATAATATTGAATTTGATTAATGATATGTTGAACTCTATCCTCAGAAATCAATCTATTGAAATCTGTTTTATTATCAATTAATTTTCCGTCAGCAGCAAAATCTGAAATTGCATAATAATGGAATGGACAAATCAAATCAGCCTTCATTGCATCTTGAAGTCTAATATCGCATGCTAAATTGTAATCAAATAAGTTATAGATATCAAATCCATCACAACGCTCTGGTGTAGCTGTCATACCTAAAACAAATTTAGGTTTAAAATAATTGAATACTTTAAGCATTGAAGGACTACCGATTCTATGCACTTCATCAAACACAATATAATCAAATTCTGTTGGTTCAAAATAATTTAACACTTCTTCTTTTGATAAGGTTTGAACCATAGCGAATACATAATCTGCATCTTCTTTATTTCCTCCACCTAAAACACAGGCGTTAATGTGATTGCCCAATACTCTTTTATATGTTTTTAGTGCATCTTTTGCAATTTGCTCTCTATGAACAACAAACAAGAATTTCTTAGGTTTAAATTCTTTAACATCTAATGCAGAAAGTATTGTTTTTCCCGTACCTGTGCCAGAAATGCAAAGAGCTCTATTTTCATTAGACTCTCTAATTAACTTAAGATTTTCTAATGCTTCTTCTTGCATTTTATTAGGTCTTATTGCCATTGGAGTAACTTCAATCTTTTGGTGTTGCTCCTTATTCTTACTATATACTGTTTTATATTCATTAATAAAATCACCATCAACTTTTATAGATTGCTCATACATATTATTAAATTCTTCTACAACCTTAATCGCATATGAGCCATCAGTAGTCGATGTTATTTTTACATTCCATTCTTTATTAACTGCTAAAGCATCTGCAGTTAAATTACTACTTCCCACAATAATTCTTACATCATTATTACCTTTAAATATATATCCTTTTGAATGCATTTTAATAATATCTTGAGTAACAATTCTTAATTCTATATTCGGAAATTTATCTATTATATTTTTTAAAGCTTGTGGATCAGTAAAATTTTGATATTGAGATACAATTATTTTTCCTTTAATATTTTTCTCTTTTAACTCATTATAGGTATTAAATAATTGTTGATAACCACCCATAGTTAAAAAGGCGACACAAAAGAAAAACTCATCGCAGGATTTTAATTCTTTAATTATATCTGTTAATACCTTTTCTCCTTCATCAGGATTATTAACCAACAATCTAGGAACATAGTCAATATTAGCTAGATACTTAGCATCTATTAATCCTTTTTCAACACCCTCAAATATTCTCTTAGTTCGTTCATCTAATAACTCAATATTTGACATAACTAATCCCTACTTCCTTAAAACAACATTTAACCATCTTTCTGTTCTATCTGTTCTAACATCTTCTGTTATGCACACTTCTAATATCTTAAATTTGGTTCTTTCTATAAATTGACTAAATCTTTCTTCTATTAAATCTAAAAAAAATCTACCATTACGTTCTCCTTCAAATTCTCCATGTTTAAAAGAACAATACATAACACCATTTTCTTTTAATGCGCAATAACATTTGTTAAGTACATCTACCATTTCATATGTTGGAATATGTAATAATGATGCACAAGCCCAAATACCATCAAACATATCGATATATTCTATATCTTGCGCTCTTTTACAATAAACATTTTTTAGACCTAATTCTTTTGCATGTTCACAAAATTCTTCTAATGGATCAATTGAATAAACTTCATATTTCTTAGAAAAATATAAAGAATCTCTTCCACTGCCAAATCCTATATCTAATATAGTTTTGGCATCATCACACAAATATTTTTCAAAAAAATTATAATGAAAAGACATATCACAATTAATAGTACTATTTATAAATTCATCTTTATGATCTTTATAATAATTACTCATCTATTAATCCCTCTTTTCCCAATATGCAAAACCATTATGTAATGCGGCATTATATAATCGATTTAATTCTTGTTCATATGAATTATTTAATAATAACTTATTCCTACTTTGAATTTTTATTAAAAAATGGTCATTAGGAATTCTATCATTTTTAGAAGTATTACAACTTGAACAACTATAAACTAGATTCCAAATCTTATCATCATGTACAAATGACCAAGGTATAAAGTGATCTAAATGACAATTGCAAATGGATATTTTACTACCACAGTAGAAACATTTTTCTTCATCACCTTTAAGTTTAAGTTCATCTTTAAATCTTTCAAGTGATTTACGTTTATTAGAACATTCAAGCTTAGTAGCTAAATTAGATGCTTCTTCATCTCTGATTCTTAATATATTTTCAATCCATAATATCCATGAATAATAATTTAATTTTTCTAATGATGATTTATATTCAATTAAAAATTTATAGGTATTTTCATTAAACCAAATAACCTTGCGTTTTTTATCAAAACCATATATAACTTCATTAAAATCCGAATATAATGCACCAACAACGTTTATACTAATTACATTTTTTGTTACTTGCAAAAATTCATCTTGAGTTTTTTCTTTTAATGAATAAAAATCTACTCCATCAATCATTTCATCAGATGAGATAAACTGATATACATATTTTTCCATCAATGATTGTCTTCCATTTTGATATTGAGGAAATTTGTATTTAGCAATGATATTCCAATAAATAATAGAAAAATCTCTAGACAAATCATCAAATGATATCTCTAAATTTTCATTAACATTAAATAAATTATCTAATATTGATTTGAAAAATACATATTTATATGAGGCTGTTTTTCTTGCATTAGAATTCATACAATGCATAATATCAGTTAAATAATCATGATAGTCTTCTTTAACATTTTTAATTTCACCAAAATTATCTTTATGAGCCACAGAAAACACCCTCTTTTTATAATTTTCGAAAAATAATATTGAAATATTATTTCTTGCTACAAGTATAACATAAATTTAGAAATTTCTCAATTTATAAGAAAAAATCGACTCTAATATAAACTAAAGTCAAAGCAATTAAAAATATAAATCAGTTTATAAAAATACCTTTTATGTAGCCTCAGTTGGTATTCCCGTGTACTACTAACAATTGTTTTATAATAAAAAAGATAAATTAAATTAATCGATATATTAGTATAAGATGTTAACTTAAATGAAGTATTAACAACCATACTACCTTCTTAATTATGCTGCCACATCAGTACCATATTGTAATAATATTGCATATCCATCAATAAATATTACATATGATTTTATTAATATATAGAATGTGTCAAATGGACAAAATTCTATATATTTATCATACATTGATACATCATATATTGTATAATTATCTGTATTAAATGTATGCTTGACATAATTTTCAAATTCTATCGCTAAATATGTATCTTTATAATCAGTAATTATATCAGTAATAGTTCTATCAATCTTATCACCTTTAATATTGATGTGTTTTATTCTTTTATAAGATTTACGATAACCTTCAGCGCGATGACCATCATCTAAATAAGCTTTAGCTAATGATTTATAAATGTTGGTTAATTCATTTAAATCATTAGCTTTATATAATGATAGGTCAAAGTAGTGTGTACAAAATTCAGCTTCATCATTAATATCATATAAATTAGATTGTAACTTAGTTACTAAATCTAACATATTATCATCCATTTTGTAGTATTCAAACTCATCACCAAAGTAATTAATACCATTTATGTGTTTAATAGCCATAATATTACACCTACTTAACTTCATTATATAATTTTAATTTGATTGATTTAACTGGAAATTCAATAAAATCCTTATCGCTTTCTATAACCAAATAATCATCATGACACCAAATAGCACCATCATTCAAACTAAACTTTACATCATTAATATAATCATTAACAATAATATCTAACTGATCTGAAAAATATGTTTTACCATTTTTAAAATTCGTAATTAATTTTGTTTGACCTAATGAGTTTAATGAAATTATTGTTTTGTTTTCTTCTTTGTTAGATATTGCTGTAAGTGTCACCTTAGTATCTGATAAAAAAGTATTAATTATTTCAAATATATTATCTAATCTATTATATTTGAAAAGCTTAGTTATTCTTTCATAAGCTTCATCTATTCTTTGATTTACGACATTATCACCAAAATTTGGATAATATTTATTTCTTATTTTCATAGCTGATTTAGCCATTGAATAATATTTAAAAGATTCTTCTAGATTTGGAAAATCCTTTTCATACATACTACCTACTCTTAAGGCTATATCAGCAAATTTATTAATACCAAAGATTTCTAAACGTGCTAATTCTTTAGTTTTTAATTCATGTAACATTTTAAAAGCCAAATGTTTATTTTGTCTTATTCCATAACCATGATTGAACATATCTGAAAGTTTAATGATTGCTTCAGGTTCACCGTCTAAGGCTGATACAGTGAAATACTTATAGGCCTTTTCATATTCAGGTACACCATTATTAACTCTACCATAATAATATATATAACCTAAACTATTAGCGGCAAATGTTTCTCCCATTTCGTAAAGTTTAAGTAAAGCTTCTTCTGCCTTTTTGTAATCACATGGACAAGCACTATTTCCACCATAATATGAATAAGCTCTCATGTGAAGTACATCATATGTATCGTCGAAACATTCCATATTTAAATAATAACGATAGGCTTCATTAATTTCTTCACTATATTTTCCTTCAGCTTCAAATAATACTTGAAGAAATGTTAAGATATCTTTTTCATCACTATATCTATCTTTAAGTGGTAATGATAGATTATTGTAATGATTTACTACAACGTCATATATTTCATTAAAATCTTTACTATCATATATTATTCTTACAATCTTATTATGTAAGATAAGATCTTCAACACAACTTTCATCTAATCCTTCTAAATCAATAGTATCTCTATAACATCTCATCCATTTTTTATGATAGTTTTTATTTTTATTTTTAATGACATTAACACCTTTATAAATAACATCTAGATTGAAATTAATATTTTTAATCTTTTCAATACTATATGATTCTTTATTAAAGTATTCATTAATATCCTTTTCACCTGATAATAATGAATACGTTAAATCAGCATTTAATTTATATATTTTATGTTTTTTAACTTCATCAATAGGACACAAATCTTCAAAATAATCAAATTTTATTAAACATTTATCATCAACAATATCTTTTACTTTACCAATTTCATTTTGATATTCTACTATATCATTTATTTTAATCATAAGTTAATCACCTACTATTCGTTAGAACCATATTCCAATAATATAGCATATCCATTTATAAATATAACATATGCTTTTATTAATATATAGAATGAATCAAACGGACAACATTCTATATATTTATCATATAATGATACATCATATATAGCGTATTCATTAATATTAAATAGTTCTTTAATGTAATTTTCAAAATTAATTGCTGATGGAGCTTCTTGATTTCCATTTATTGTTTCTGCAATAGTTTTATCTATCTTTTTTCCTTTAATATTAATGTATGGTAATCTTTGATAAGACTTGTATAGACCCTTAATAAGATTACCATCATCTAGATAATCTTTAGCTAGTGATTTATATATATTAGTTAATTCAGTTAAATCATTAGCTTTATATAATGATGATTCAAAGTAAAAATAACCACATTCTAATTCATCATTTAATTCATATAATTTATAGTTTATTTTGGTTGATAGGTCTAACGTGATTTCATCTTTTTTGTAATAGATAAAATCATCCGCATAGTACTCTATTCCATTTTTAGTTAAAAATTGCATAAGTTTCACCTACCCATTAACTAATTGTTTTCGTTTAAGCTTTATTCTTTCAATTGTTTCTTTTTCTAATGATGATTTAATGTAGATATTATCATCAAACAAGAAATCAAATGATGGTCTATCCATATTATCTAATTGATTAGTATTTAAATTAAATTTATTTAAAAAATCTTCTAATGATATAACCATAATATTAGTTAAATCTCTTGTCAAATAATTATATCTTGAACATTGTATAATATTTCCCTCATCATCAAATGAATCTATTTTAATAAACACATCCACATGTAATAAGTCTTGTGTATATGTTCCACCTTCATTAATAATCATTTGTACAATATTAAGCATTTGATTATAATGATTTATTTCATAATCAATGCTTGCGGCAAACCTAAGACCATTAAACATATTTGATCCTGGTTTATTAGGTTTGGCATTATCTATGAATTGTAAAAACTTTCTCTTATTGATACTTGAAGGAAGGATTGTATTTGTTTCATCACCATTGATGAATTTTAAGAATTCTTTTTCTTGTTGTTCATTTCTTCTTTCAGTTGATTTAATGTTAAAATCAACTGTTTCATCAACTGAATTTGGACTAGCGTTTATGATTTGTTCTACAGTCAACAATTTATCACTACACATATGTTTTAAAACATTCATTGTATTAACTGAATCTATTTCTGCATCATGGAATTTATCTGAACAGTAAATATTAAATTTTTCTACCATTTCTGATAAAGAAGTGTTTTTGGTTGAATCATAATGTGATTTATATATTTCATGAATGTCATAGAATTTAAAATTGATTGGTTCTAAACCATATCTTTTTAATTCTTCATTTAAACCATTAACATCAGAATATGTTGTATGACCAAACACCATATCAACTTCATTAAATATATCTGAAATATCAGGATAACAATCAAAAAAGTTATAACTTGTTTCATACACCATTTTAGGTTTAGTTAAAATTTCATTTAATACCATTAAATCCCAATCATCATTACTGATATTGGGATTAATGATAAAATTGTATCTTTCTAATATCTCAAAATTTTCATCAGTTATAACATAACCAAATTCACATATTTTATCTTTTCCATCTGCAAATTCTAAATCAAAAAACAAATATTCCATAATAACAACACATCCTATATATTATTAAAATTATAGCATTTAAAATAAATATTTTAAACATTAATGCTATTTTTTATCAATAAATAATAAAACTTATCGTGTTTATATTGTATCATGGTGTAAATTGATTATTTTGGACATATGAAATGTTTTTTATAAATTAATATTTATTTCTTTATAACATCCAACAATAATATTCATAATTTCATCTCTATTTCAGCTTAATTCAATTTGTAAAACAGTTACTAATAATCTCTTATATATTATTCAAATGTAATAATTATTAGATCATTATCTTTTTGTACATGACCTCCAACGAAATAAGGAATGTCATCATCATATTCTTCGTCATCTTCATCATCAAACTCATAATAGTCGTCTTCATCATATCGTATATCTTTAATCATTAAAGTTTCTTTAAATAGATCTCCATAACATGGTTCATTATAAGTGATATATAAATTACATATCCAATGTTCTTCTGATTCTATCAAATGTTTTATTGCAGTTTTTATATTAATATTAGAACCATATACATCAAACAAATTACCACTTCTATATTTATAATTTTGATCGAATTTAATTTTAATATTTCCCCCTACAACTAATCTTTCAAAACCACCACTACCTAAAATTAACTTCTCTTGAATATTTAAGTTTAATTCTTGAATATCAGATTCCATTAAATCAAGAGTCTCACAATTTTCAAAATCCAAACATAGTTCATATATATAATTTTTTTTAAACTCCGGTAAATCAATATAAAACTTATCAGAAATATTTTTATTTTTTGAATCTAGTATTTCAAATGACATACTATCATTATCTACGATAGGATTAAAGTTGCCAAAAACCTTAATACTCCAATTATAAGAATTAAAAAATTCAACACAAAGAATTCCACCTTCTATACATCTGTCAAAAATGTATCTTTTTCTATTCTTTCTATATTTATCTTCATTGTATATAAAATTAGATCTAACTGTACCAGAACTATATTTTTTAATATTAAAATTTATATATCCTCTTTTAGCACAAGGATATATTCCATCTCTATAATTTAATAATCTATCTTGATACTCAAACTCATAATCTAATAATTCATCTTTAGATAATGATATGTATTCATTATTATCAAAATATAAACATAAATGTTCTATATTATTAAATTTTAACTTTTCTTTTTCATAGTAATATCTAGGCATATGTATCACTCCTTTATTCCTTGGCTTTAAAGTTATATATTGGTTTAATAATTTTAATCACATCTACTGTATCAGTTATAATAGGTAAAATATCTTCTATAGGCTTATAAACAAATGGTGATTCATCTATTGTGTCATAACATACACAAGATGAATAAATTCCCTTCATTGATTCTTGATAATCTTCTAAGGATAATTCTTTTTTAGCCTTATGTCTTGATAATACGCGTCCTGCACCATGTGGTGCTGAGTAGTTAAAATCAGGATTTCCTTTACCAACACCAATAATTGAGCCATCACGCATATTAATTGGAATTAATACTAATTCGTTTTTATAAGCACTTATAGCTCCCTTTCTAAGTATCATATCATTCATATTAATATAATTATGAACTGTGTGAAAAAAGTTTAATTTTTCTAATTCTAATCCTAAATAACCTAAAATCTTTTTAGCTATTTTTTCTCTATTTTCTCTAGCAAATTCCTGGCATATGTGCATATCATGCAAATAGTCTTTTAAATCTAAACCATATAAAGGTAGTAAACTAGTGTTTACCTTTATATATTCATGTTTTATTTTATCTATTTCAGATTGAATTAGTTCTGTTTGATTATAAAATTTCAACTCATCTATTTTAGCTTTTATTCTTCCATTCATTTCATTTGTTAATATTAAATTAGCTAATTTCATGTATTGTTCACATACTTGTTTACCTAAGTTTCTAGAACCAGTATGAATAACCAAATATAGATTATCTTCTTCATCTTTATCAATTTCTATAAAGTGATTACCTCCACCTAATGTACCAATTGAAGAATGTAATCTTTTTTTATTAGCTAATCTTTCATAACAAATTAATTTCTTAATATTTGTTAAATAACATGTTTCATAATTATATACATTTTCCCCAGAAGGTATATTATTAATAATATAATTATCTAATTGTTCAAAATTAATATTCATTTTACCTAATTCAATTGTAAGCATGCCACAACCAATATCCACACCAACTAAATTAGGTATACAATAATCTTTAACGCTCATAGTTGTCCCAATGACACATCCAGCTCCCGCATGACAGTCAGGCATTATTCTAACATTTAAGCCTTCTACAAAAGGTTGATTCATAAGTTCTTCAACTTGTTCTTTCGTTGTGTCATCTATAATAGTAGCATGTATTTTAGCTACTCCATATTTACCAAATACTTGCATATTTTCACCGCTTTCTTTTTATATTTTTAACTTTAGGAGAGTCTATCACTTAAAAAAACTTTTCATAATTGCATATAGAAGGATGTGATAATAAGCCTAAAGTAATATCTTTAAAAATTGAAGGAGAGTTTCTTACTAAATCACTGTTATTCTTTGATAGATATAGAAGGAAGTAAGTTTAAGCCTTCAATAAAAACTTAGGTGAGATTATTACTTCATAAGATATAGTATTTCTACTATATAGTATGTCTAATGACAAATTATAGAAGGATGTAATAATAAGCCTAAGTATATCTTAGGTGAGCTATTTACTGTGTCAAAGCTATAAAATAGCTTTTCGGGCCTCCATCAGATTTCTCTGATTTCACCCTGCATTAGAAGGATGTAAATATAAGCCTAAGATAATTTTTAAATGAGGAGAGTTGTTTACTATGAGTCAGAATGCGCTGACAAAAGTTATAACTAGAAGGAAGTAAACATAAGCCTCAATTATTTTATTTTATAACCATATAGCTGATATAGTTTCTACATCATATGGTTTTAGTGTAGCATCATCACTATCAGAAATGATAATATCTGCTTCTTCTTTAGAATCAACAATTTCAAGATGTTTAGAATGTAATTTAAAGAAATCATATAAATTCATATGTTCTTTTAAAGCATTCTTTAATGATAATACTACTCCAGAACAATTACTAGCAACTATTCCAAAAAAATCATAAACAAGTGGACTATCAATCCAAATCAACTCTAATGTTTCTAAATCAACAGCAAAAGCGACATTTTGATTTGAACCAGTTTGAGTTAGATTAAATTTATGTTTGATAAATTCAGGATTAAAAACCACACCATTTTTACCTTTTTCAGGCATAAACATAACCCCTGAAAAACATTCTGGTATATCAGCAAAATCTTGACCAGTAAACACAGAATTTGTAACAACAGCATATCTAGCATATTTTCTAGCTTTTTTGTAGTCTAAATCTACAAATTCACTAGCCCCTCTTGGCGCACTAGTAATATCACCAGAATGGAATGAATCAAACTTGCGTCCACCACCCATATTATGCCATGATAAAGAAAAGCCTTTAGTTAATGTTTCATCAATAAATTCAACTGATAAATCAACATCAACTCTACCATCTCTACCCTCAAAATTTTTAAAATGAGTGAAGAATCTTAAATAATTACCATCTTCTTCATCTAATTTTATTCTACTTCCAAAAGTCAAAGTTTTATTTTGACTTGAAGCATTTCTAGAGTTTATCGGTAAACAATATGATTTAACACTCTCGTCAATAAATACCTTACCCATATGATCATAACCAGAATAAATATTTATTAATGAATCTTCTATAGTTTTAATTACCTTATCGATCACGACACTATCTACATGATTTCTGTTGTCTTCAACTTCTTTAAAGTAAGTACCATATCTACCATTAATTTTAAAAATTCTAGTAGGATATAATTCTCTATTTTTAAAGAATTCCCATAATTGTAATAATAACGTTGAAGAAACATTAGAAGAAATTGTCTTAAATTCACTTAAAGTATAATTTAAATCAAAATCTTGATTTCTAATCAACATGTCTAATCTTCTAGCAAATTCACCTGGTCTAGTCTTTAGTAATTTGATTAATCCCATTTGATCATCTTTCATTCTATCTAACTTACCATAATATGTTATATACTCATCATTTCTTAACATAGATGCAGCTTGAGCTATATATGGATATTCTTTTGTAAATTCTCTAACATGTAATTTTTCAAAAGCACGTTTCCACAAAAACTCATGTCTTGCTAGATCATCTATCATATATAAATTTTCATAAGCAATAACATTTAATATACTTAAGAATTCTTTTCTAACTTTACGAGGTAAACTAATAAATTTAGTTTTTTCTCTTAAAGTATAATCACCATCAGAAATTATAGAATAAACACGTAATAAATCTGTTGCAGTTTTAACAAAAGACATAGTGTTTCTATTTAAAAGAATTGACCAATCATTATTACCTTTTATAAGTCTTAAACAATTAATATATTTAGCAATATTTTCTCTAAAAGGTATTTCATAAATATGTAATTCATCTAGATAATCTTTCATAATACATTCAATAAAATCATCTTCTATATATGGAATGGCTACTTTTCCTTCAAATAATTCAACTACAATATTAACTAAAATCTTTTTAGCCTGTGCACCATCAATAATCTTTAATATTTGCTTATCAGTGTTATGAATTTCTTCACGTTTAATATCAGTTATATCATCACTCATAAAACCCATATCATTTTTACTTACAGTAAGGTAATGTAAAAATGCACGAATATTAAATTCTTCATCTGATATATCACTAACATTTGGAAAACAATTATAAAATATTCTATGGTTATATGAAACACCCGTAAACTTTTGTAATACTAAATAATTAGAATGATAAAATTTACCTAATTCATTTGAAGACAAACCCCTTAAAATATTAATACTATCTTCATCTAGAGTATAACCTAATGATGAAAATGAACTTAATAAAACAGCAACTTCTTTATCAGAACATTTAAGATCACAATCATCTACACTATTCAAAAACAAATAACCCTTATTTAATAACTTATTTAAATATATCTTTTTCATTTTACAACACCTCTTTTTCACTGGTAACGATTACCAAAATTATTTACAACTTTATTATATTTTTAAAAATCAAATAAAAAAATAATCATTTTAAAAAAATAAAATGACCCCCATATATTTAACTAGTTATGTAAACATACTATTTTATATTGATTTATGACCCCTTTTTATGTACAATATAATAAAGAAGGTGAAAATATGCTAGAAAAAATTAAAATAACTATCCCTAAAAATACTTATGATATATTAATAAAAGATTGTGAGAACTTTGGTTTTAAAAAGGTTAATGACTCTTTAAATAAAAATCTTTTCTTAAATACTCTTATAATTAATTATTATGAAAGATTTAGTGCAAATGAAGAACAGTTTAAAGAAAAATTACTTAAGGTTATCAATGATAATGTTTGTAATAATCAAAATGAATTATTAGATCAACTATTAACTATAATTCAAAAGAATGAAAGTATTGACAACAATAAAGAAACTGAAATAATTAATTTAAAACCTACTAAATTATCAGAAAAACATATTTTATTTATTGAAAATAATTTAATTGGCAATAGTTCTATTTCTTCTTATTATCGTAACTTATTCACTTCATATGCACACATACCACAAAACTTCCGTGAATTAATTATCTTTAAAGATTCATATGAAAAAATAATGGAATCAATAGAAAAAGATAGAACTGTTTGTATAACTTTAAATAATAATGATATGATTAAAGATGTTTCGATATATAAAATAGATTCTAGTAAGGAAGAATTATTTAATTATGTATTAGCTTATACAGGTCATTCTCTTCTTACAATAAGATTATCTAAGATTAAATATGTATCATTACTTAACACTAAACGTAGTATTACTGAAGATGCAATTTTAACATTTGAAAGACAAATTAAATATGGTGTACAATATCCATTCTATACACCATATGATGAACCTGTCATTGTCAAACTAACAGATAAAGGAAAACAATTATTCGAAAAAATATATCTATACCGTCCTATACCTGATAAAATTGAAGGGAATCTATATCACTTCCACTGTTCACATAATCAAGTATCGCATTATTTTAAACGTTTTGGTAAAGATGGAGTAATAATATCACCATTATCATTAGTTGAAGCAATGAAAAGATATTATTATATATCTAGTAAAAAATATGATAAAGTGTTATCAAAAATAGAGTAGAGTAGAAAATTATTAATCATTCAAATTAATAATTTTCATCCCCTCTCACACCACCACATCGTGCCGTTCGGCAATGGGCGGTTCAATTTATAAGTTTAAATTCAAGCTAAATAATAATCTAAAGCGAAGACTAATCCCCTTCGCTCTTTTGTTTTATTCGGTTTAGAAAGTCTCTCTTTTGATATGGCATTCATCAATATTTTAGAGTGTGCTACGAACATATAACCTTTTCTACAATTTGCTAGTCCTCTTGCTTCACCTCTAGAGTAGCCACATTTCACAAGATTATTTTCTTGTGTTTTTGGCTTCTTCCATTGTTTCCAAATTATCATTCTAATTCTTGTGCGTAACCATTCGTCTACTTTTGTAAGAAATTTTTTCATTTTACTAATTTTGAAATAATTGACCCATCCGCGGATTAACCAATTTAGTTGTTCAAATCGCTTATCTAAAGAAATGCTTTCGCTACGTTTTGTCAGGCATTTTAGTTTGCGTTTAAATTTCTTCTTTGATTCCTCGTGTGGAATTACTTCGTATCTAGTAGTTTTATAAAATCCAAACCCAAGATATTTAAGTTCATTAGGCTTACATACTTTTGTTTTGGTAATATTAACTTTTAATCCGAGTTTTCTTTCGATATAGTTAGTTATTGATGTCATAACTCTATTTGCTGCTTTTTCGCTTCTGACTAATATAATTATGTCATCAGCGTATCTGACAGAGTTAAGTCCTCTTGCTTCTAATTCCTTATCAAGTTTATTAAGAATGATGTTAGATAATAACGGCGAAAGAGGGCCACCTTGTGGTGTTCCTATTATTGTTTCTTCGTATTCATTATTTACCATTACTCCGGCCTTTAGAAACTTATTAACTAGTGATACTACATTCCCATCCTTAACTACATCACTTACTAAACGTAGTAGTTTATCGTGTGGAACGTTATCGAAAAACTTTTCTAAGTCTATATCGACAATCCAATCATACCCATCATTCATAAACTCTAGTGTTTTAATTATTGCTTTTTCACAAGACCTATTTGGTCTAAATCCATAACTATTGTCACTGAAATATGGTTCGAAAATTGGTGATAGAACTTGCACCATCGCTTGTTGAATTACCCTATCTAAAACGGTTGGTATCCCTAATTTTCTCTTACCACCATTTGGTTTTGGAATTTCTACCCTACGCACAGGTTGAGGTTGATATTTTCTATTGTACACTTGCCAAACAATTGTGTTCTTGTGTTCTTTGATATATGTTTTTGTTTCTTCGATATCCATATCATCAATACCACTTGCTCCTTTATTCGCTTTTACTCGTTTAAAGGCTTCATTTAAATTGTTTCGGTCAAGTATCTTTGTGATAATATCTTCACTCATAGCTTGTCTACTTCCTTTCTTTTCGTTATCTAGCGAAAACATTCTTTAGGGATTTATACATTAAATTACGTTTAACTTC
>JBGVFV010000123.1:0-1895 GCA_045121295.1 Candidatus Pelethenecus sp. | reverse complement strand
TCAGATTTAATCCATAAATATGATACTACAACCCCAATAGCAACAATCACTACTACTATTATTAATGTTACATACCATAGATTCCAAGCTTTATAACTCCATATACCATATATTAAACATAATAATAATGTATATATAAAGGCTTGTAATATTTTATTAAATTGTTTTTTAATAATATCTAGCATATTTTCATCTCCTAAAAACAATTTACTAAAACATTATAACACAACTTATTTTAAAAAGGAATATTTATGTAAAAATAAAAGAGACAGACTCTTTTAAAGGAGTATGTCTCTAATATATTAAGCTAATATGTTAGATAATGCAATCTTGATATTAAGCATAGAATTCAATTGTATTTAACATAAATCTTTGATATGTTGCACTACTAATTGCTGCAATTGTAATTGATTTTGTGGTTGTAGTGTCAATTTCAATTGGTGTATACTCACCATTATCTGAAATTGTTGAAGTAACAATTTCAGAACCATTGTTTATTTTAAATTTTCCAGTTTTTGCTTTATAACCAGCAACGTAAATAATCACTTTATTTACATTTAATGGAACAGTAAATGTTAAAGTTCCATTTCCGCCGTTCTTGCTACTAGAGAATTTTAAGCAAGAATTTCCTTTAGCATCGAAAGCTCCACCATAAACTTTACTTACATTACTTAGCGCTAATGTATATCCATTTACAGTATATGATGTAGAAGAACCTAAATCAGCACCATCTTCATGAGTTGAAGGCCCGTTTGCACCAAAATCAAAAGTCGCAAGAGGACCTACAATTTCGGCACCTTTAGCTAATACTGTAATCTCGTAAGTTTCTTCAATAATCTTACCTTCTAATTCAAATTTAGCAGTTAATGTTACTGTAACATTTGATTGTTGAGGAATAATTTTGCCTTCATCAGTAATGACTTCTGTATTGCTAGAAGTCCAAGTGATTTGTGATCTATTTATAGCACCCTCTCCAGGTAAAACTAAATTTTCATTCACTTGGTTTGGTAAAGAAACTTTTTGAATATCCATTTCAATTAACTCTTCTGTTGTATATACATATGGTGTAACCTCTAAAATAATAGCATATAATTCTAAAGTTGAATTAAATGAAGTTCTAACAACTAACATTTTTAATGTATCATTAGCTTTAATATCTTTAGTTGTAGTATTTGTATTGAAATCATATGGATTAGTAAATGTATACTTGCCAGTTGAAGGACCCCACACTAAAGCTGATGATGTGGCAGTTGCACCATATACTAAAATTTCATTTTCACCATCCGTAACAATTAAGTTACCATATTTATCGGTTGTTGAATTATTACCAGATTGACCTAAACCTTTTACTTGTGCTGTTAAATAGAATGCTGCTTTCATTTCATCGGCTTTTGCAATTGCTTTTAATTCAGCGATCGTTTTTTCAACAGCTTCTGGTTCTGTGTATTCTAACTTTGGAGTTTCATCATCTTTTTTTGTATTACCACATTCACAACTATAGTTTGTATAACCAGTAGTTGTATATGTTGGGGCAACAACTTCACCTGCAACCCATTCATGAGCTTCAGCTTCAGTTTTTGAATCAGCATCTGTTAAATCACCACATGCACATTCTTTCCAGTGATTTTCATCATCATAATTCCATTCTGTTGGATTATGAGTATGGCTTAACATTGGAATAGTAACTTCTTTAGTTGCACCACATACACAGTTGTCAATTCTTAAACCATCAGCATCTTCAGTTGCTGGAGTTTTAACTACACCTTCACCCCATACGTGTTCTGCTTTATCTAATTGAACTTCTGCTTCACATGTAGCACATGCATGCCAGTGATGAGTTTCATCTTTTGACCATTCAGTAGCTGCAGAATGTTCATGAATTTCAAAGAAATAAC
>JBGVFV010000122.1:0-5032 GCA_045121295.1 Candidatus Pelethenecus sp. | reverse complement strand
TCAGATTTAATCCATAAATATGATACTACAACCCCAATAGCAACAATCACTACTACTATTATTAATGTTACATACCATAGATTCCAAGCTTTATAACTCCATATACCATATATTAAACATAATAATAATGTATATATAAAGCATTGTAATATTTTATTAAATTGTTTTTTAATAATATCTAGCATATTTTCATCTCCTAAAAACAATTTACTAAAACATTATAACACAACTTATTTTAAAAAGGAATATTTATGTAAAAATCACTTTATTATATACTTGAAAATATGTATAATATTTTTGGTCTAATTAAATCTATTTAAAATAAAGGAGTACTATTAAATATGAAAAAAAGAATTTTATCATTAATAGTTATTGTTCTTGTTTTTATTACAACTTTTACTGTTAGTATTAACATAAACAAGATAAATTCAACTATTAAAAATAATCAAAAAGTAAATGACGTTGTCGTTCCTAACGAAAATCCTATATTGCCAATCGAAGATTACACAGTTACAATGCGTGATATTGCAGATTATTTAGAAGACAAAAAAGAACATTATCCTTTTTCTGATGAATTCGTTGAAAAATATCAACAAACTAGCGGTGGATATATAGAAAACGCACGTAAAGCTGGATTAACGGTTGATAAGTTATTACATGAACCAAATCAAAAATGGCACTTCTTTACATCTTGGTTATATCCAACAATCGATGAGGGGATGAGTTGGGATGCATCTGCAAAAGATAGAGTTTATTCTAAACTTTTATGTCCCGAATTACTTTTATGGATATATGAAGCTTGTGAAGTAAGTCCTGAAAAAGTTAAAGCGGCTAAAGAAGTTGCTGAAGCTGGTAAAGTTAGTGGCCTTGCTGTAACAACAATCGCTAAAAATATGAGGGGTATCGTATCATGGGAAGATGATATAGAACCAACTATATTAGCTTTCTTAGCTAACGCACCCGCTAAACCATATTATGGCGTAACAGTAAGTCAAAGTGAAAGTTATACGGTGAATAATTTAAGCCCTCAATATAGAGAGGGTAGTTCTGTATCATTTAGTATAACTGTAACTGATAAAACTAAATTAGTTGATACTGTTATAGTTGATGATAAAGTCATCAACTCAGCAGGCGGTAAATATACATTTACAATGCCCGCTAAAGATGTTGTTATTAATATTACTCTTAAAGATAAACCTATTAGCGATAATCCTACTACTCCTGCAGGAGATGCATATTACACTATCACTTATGATCTAGGTACTAGAAAAACATCAAAAGAATTAAAAACACCAGAAGAAATTTTTAATTCATTTACGTATGCAGGTACTAAAACAAGTATTATTAATTCAGTTGCTGCATATGAAAAAATTTATGGCGGTGGATACGGACAAGGCACTTGGGTTAAAGGCGATATGTTAAAATTTGGTACAACTTCAGTTAATGGTACTTTAACTTTATCATTAACAGGAACAGTTAATTGTGTAAAAATTACTGGTTATGTTGCAAACCAAAGTTGTAAAATCCGAGTTGGAGATAGTTCTTCAAGTGATTGGATAGATGGTGCAGCAACTGATGGTCTAACTACATTATATACATGCTCAGAAATGAATGTAGCAAACGCTGAAACAGTCGAAGGTGGCGCAGTTGTTACCATAACTATCTATTTTGAAAGTACAAGCAGTTTAACAATAGCCACTACAAATAAAAAACCTTTATATATTACAGCTATTGAATTTTTAAATGAAACTAATTAATAAAGATTGGAGGAAGTCAATAAATGAAAAAGAATATATTATCAATCTTAATCTTTGTTATTAGTTTATTAGCTTTAGTTTCTTGTAAACCTAACACTCCAACCGTTGAAGTTCCTACTACTCCTACAATAGAAAAAACGCCAACTGTTGATAAAACAGAAGAAACTAATTCAAATGAACAAACAAAGGAACCTACAAATTCCACTCCTACTGAAACTCCAGAAGTTACAGTAACACCTACAACTCCTACAGTTCCTAATGATCCTACTCAGGAAGAAACTCAAGAACCAACTGTTCCGCCAACAGAAGTTGAACCGACTCTTCCTGATGAACCTACTAGTGATATTCCAACTATAGAACCAACATTACCTGATGAGCCAACAACAGACGTTCCAACACAAGGCGAAGATGAACCAACAGTTGATTCTACTCCTGAACCTATTGTTAAATACTATACAGTAATTTGGAAAAACTATGATGGTGAAGAATTAGAAATAGATTCAGAAGTTTTAGAAAATACTATTCCAACATATGAAGGGATTACTCCTACTAAACCAGGTACTACTACTAAATATTATACCTTTAGTGGTTGGACTCCAGAAATAACAGCTGTTACTGAAGATACAGTATATACAGCAACATTTACTGAAACTTTAATTGAAGTAACGATCGAAGGAACTGTTCCTGTATTCTCAAATGACGGAAAAACTGTTACATATGGTTTATATCCTCAAACAAAAGTTAGTGATACTACATTAATTAACGCTCTTGAAACATTAGAAGCATCATCAAATGGTTGGTATTTATATGAAGGAAGCTACTATCACAAAGACATTGCAGAAGTTTATAATAATGAATCATATAACTTTGATGATGGATCAGCAATTGTAAATGGTTCAACTTATTGGTATAAATGTGAACCTATTACATGGAACATATTAAGTAATGATGGTTATAGTTATTATTTAGTTTCATCTAAGTTATTAGATGTTCAAAGTTTCTATCAAAATTATAATAACCGTGTACAAAATGATGTTGTTATTTATTCAAACAACTATGAAAAAAGTGATTTACGTACTTGGTTAAATGATTACTTCTACAATACAGCATTCTCATTAAATAACACTTTTATTAAAACTACTACAGTAGATAATTCAGCAACTACAACTGATTCTACTACTAATAAATATTATTCTAATACTACATTAGATAAAGTATTATTACCTACATATCAAGATTATTTAAATCAAGATTTAGGATTTGATACTAATAATACATTATCTAAATCTAGAGAATGTAAAACAACAGATTATGCAAGAGCAAAAGGTGCATTTGTTAATAAAGATTCTAATAGATTAAATAATGGTACATACTGGACACGTAGTGCATGTAGCGAATATTATTATTGTACATGGACTGTTAATACTGGTGGTTATTTAAGTACATACGCAGTTGATGGGGATAGTCATTGTGTAAGACCAAGTATTTATATTAGCATTAGTAAATAAAAATTAGGAGGTAAACGTTACCTCCTTTTTTATATAAACAAAAAAGAGATAGACTCTTTCGAATCTATCTCAATTATACTATTATTAATATATTCTAAAATTATTCGATAGTAACTTTAATTGCTGAAATACCAACTTGAACGTTTTTAGAAGAATTACCACCGTTAATTACAAGTCTAACTTTTGTAACACCTTCACCTAATGTTGTAGCTGATAAAGCAGCTGGAGTAGTAATATCGTTAGAACACTTAACCCAACTAGAACCATCATAATATTCTAAATGAATATTTTTAAATGTTTTAGTAGTCCATTGTTTTAAATCAAAAGTAACAGCAGTAATAGATTTACCTGCTTCTGTTAATGTGAATGTCACATATTGATCAGTATTTTTAGATGCCATAACCGGTCTATCGTTCATATCATTTTGTTTAGAAGCATTTCCTAACTCAATAGAAGCAGCAGGTAAATCGCCGCCTAATGTACTAGATGTAACAGTTTTTGAGGCATATGAGTTATTCCATGATGCAGCATAAGTACCAAATTTTGAAACTAAATCATAAGTCGCTTCTACAGCTTCTTCTTCTTCGCCTACAGCTGGTAAAGCTTTAATTGTTAACGTAACTTCTACAGTTGCAGTTTCATCACCTAATGTTAAAGTTGCAACGATAACAACTTCTACATCACCTACTTCATTAGCAGGTCTTTCAATTTCGGCAACATTTCCAGTAATAGTAACATATGCATTAGCTTCTTTAACTGACCAAGTGATATTTGAACCGTATTTACCTTTATCATCCAAAGTAATTTCTTCGCTAGAAATAGTTCTTTCATCTGCAATACTTGCTCTATCTAATTCTAGTTTTTCAGCATCTGTTGGAACATTATAGAAATGAGTAATAAATGCTCCGCTATCTGCGCTAAATGGGCTTAATGTAGTGAATGTTTTTGTAGCATCTGCACCAATATAATAAACTTTGCTGTTTAAAGTTGTAACTACTGTATTAAGTTGTGCACTATAAGTCCAAACGCTTGTTGCAGCAGTTTCATATTTAACGTTAATATGTGTTCCGCTTGAAACAACATTAATATATTTTTTAGCACCGCTAATCATTGCATACATATTATAACCGTTTTCAACTTCTTCTAAATAAACATCACAACCATCAGCTAATATTGTTGTTGTAGCAAAGTAATAAGTAGAAGCCATTCCACCTGTAATATAATGTACATTTGTTTTTGATACTTTTTCTTGAATTAAACCTAGTTTGTAAGCTGTACCAACCGCTGGAACAACTGCGCCTTCTGGTAATTGAACCGTTAATTTTTCAACTGCTTCAGTCTTAGGGTGAGAACATACTGTACAAGTGAAAGTTTTAACACCTTCTTTTGCTGTTGTTGGTGGAGTTGTAACTACACCCTCATTCCATGTATGTTCTGCTTTATCAAAAATAGCTTCTGCGTCAGTAGAACCACATGAACATGCATACCAGTGATGAGTTTCATCTTTTGACCATTCAGTTAATGCAGCATGAGTATGACCTAAAGCTGGTTCTACAGCTGTTTTGGTAGCACCACAAGTACAAGTGAAAGTTCTAACACCATCTTCTGTTTCAGTTGGTTGAGTTGTAACTACACCTTCACCCCATACGTGTTCTGCTTTATCTAATTGAACTTCTGCTTCACATGTAGCACATGCATGCCAGTGATGAGTTTCATCTTTTGACCATTCAGTAGCTGCAGAATGTTCATGAATTTCAAAGAAATAAC
>JBGVFV010000121.1:0-41652 GCA_045121295.1 Candidatus Pelethenecus sp. | reverse complement strand
CGCAATGGAAAGAAGGGGAACACATTTCCCCTTCAACCCCATTAATTTCGATAAAAAAATACTACGGCTTTTTTATAGCCGTAGTTACTACATAAATTTTATAGCCTATATCTTTCCTACAAAGAATTTAACTTTCCATTTAAAACGATTTTAGACGCCAATTTGGCGTCTTTTCTTATTGTATTATTTAAATCATTTTGATATAATTTAAAAGTAATTTAAATATAGAAGAGGTGTTAAAAAGATGTATAGTTTAGAAAATATAAAACGTATATCTTATCAAGCTGATTTAGTTATGGATTTAACTAAATTATATAGATTTAAGGGTAAAGATTTTTACTATGAAGATGTATTTAAAAATCAAATGAATAACATTGTAAATGAAACGATTTATAAAGACTGTTTATATGCAGCCTCATTATTAAATCTTAATGTATCAGAAAATAGATCTAGATTAGTAATAACTAAGGATAGTACTCCTAAAACTAATGACGAGAAAATCTTAGCTAATTTAAAAAAGGTATTCACAATCATTCAAGAAAAAGGTGAAGAATTAGATTTAGCTCCAAATGAGTTCTTATCTTTAGCTGATAAGATTTTTAAAGGAATAGTAAATGTAGGATTCAGAACTGAAAAAGTAGAAGTTCAATTTAACTTATTAAAAGAAAAGAAAACTGTTTCTAGAAGAGATGATTTTGAAAAGATGTTAAGTCTATATAAATCATATTTAAGAAATAGAGAAGTTGAAACAACTCAATTAGCAACTAATTTATATGTCGACGTACTGAATACAAAAATCTTTGATAAGTACAATGACTTTTTATGTTTATTAATTTATTATTGTCTATTATTCAAAGAAAGATTTAATGTCTTCAAACATTTTAGTTTCTTCGAAATGCATTATAATTGTAGACCTGAATTTGAGGCAGCAATTAGTGAAGCAAGTTACGACTGGAGAAACGGTTACGCAAAGACTGATAGATTAAATAGACTTACAATTCGTTGTATGCTTGACGGGTACCAAATGATCGAAGGAAAAGTACAAGCTCAAGTGTTAGAAAAAGAATTAAGAAAACTTGACCAAGTAGCAACGTCAATTTTAAAACTTGGAGAAAACTTCACAAAAGACGAAATTAGAAAAGCTAATCCTGAAGCATCTGAATCTACAATTAACAGAGCTTTAGAATATTTAAAGAAAGAAAATATGGTTAGACCAAATGGTACTGGTAGAAATGCTACATGGCAAAATATCACTACTCAAGACCATGTAGATTTAGATAATCGTCAAGCTAGTATTTTCGACTATTTATAATATGAAATTTAGGTGATTTATACTATATATATAATATAGTGAAAAATCACCTTTTTTTATGCCAAAATTTTTAGAAATCGAGATGGAGGATTATCCATTTTTTGAATTCTCGATGCGTAAAAATTTTTGGCCTTTTTTTATGTATTTTCAATAAGTTATTAAAATATACAGTAGAAGCAAATAAAAACGAGAAATGAATATTAGAAGCTTGGTACATAAAATGAAAGTGCGATTATTAAAGAAATAAAAAATGAGAAAATTAAGAAATGAAAAAAAATAAAATTTTTTTGAATTTAATATTTTAACTTAAATTTAAAAAAAATTAATAATTTAAAAAAAATTTATAAAAAAATTAAATGTACAATATTTTGTACATATATTTTTGTAGAATAAAAGTGTAAAAAAGAGGTGAAGAATCTTAAAAAAATAATGATCTATAATTTTATGAAAAACAGGCTGAACATCAAACGGTTAAAAAAATTAAAAAGGTTAAAAAAGATATTTATGAAAATTAAATTTTTAAAATAGAGAGGAAGTAAGTTCTGTACATTTTATAAAGTGAGATGCCTAATAATTCAAATTTAACTTTTTTGATTTCTAATTTTATTTTCCAAAAATTACTAGTTCAACTTTCTAAAGTTACTTTCAAAATTTTTGACCGCTCACGTTCGTGAGTGCAAATGTAAAGTCGAGAACTTAAAGTCAAAAAGTCAAAAATTAAAAGTGACACCCCATACATTTTTGAGTGTAGAAGAAGAGAAGCAAAAAATGCGATTTTTAGAGATTTAGAAAGTGAGATGAACATTTACCTGCAAATTAAATTGTCAATTAATAGTTTTAAATGGTATAACTTGTTAATCATATTCAAGTGATATATTTTGAGTATGTTTAATTGTCCGAAAAATGCAAAAAACACCAAATAAACATCCTCAAATGATATTCAGAATATATTTTTCATAGAGAAAAGTACCATTTTTAAATATTGAATTATGTTCCTATAATATATATTATGTAAACCAATAAAATATGTTGAATTTATGCGATATTTTAAATGTATGTGAGTTTGTGGATTTCGGTGTGGATTCTACTTTTTTGGTGTTCTCATGTTTAAGTGTCATTTTTAGGGGGTGTTTTTTCGGAAATTAAATTTCTAATTTTCGGATTACCATAAACTCACCTTTTTATACAAAATAAATTAGAAAATTAAATATTCTCATGATGATGTTTATCGAACTCTGGAACGTGTGATTTTAACTTGTCGAACATTTATTTTTTACAGCTTTAAAATATTTTTGACTGGTCATGATGCATTATTTTTTGACTCTTTTTTTATCCTTGAATTGCAATATGCTTTTTAAAACTATTACATTATCATTATTAGGTGTATTATCTAGTTTTGAAAACTATATTGATTTTGAAATATTTTTACATAAAAAAACGCCCCTATTTTCGTAGGGACGATTTATATTAATATGCTAATTTTAGAATTTCTAAAGCTACATTTTCATCAATTGGTAAGACATCATTTACAACTCTTTTATGGTTAAATGTTACATTCAATGCAAGCTTAGGTAAGTCAGTTTCTTTAATTCCAAACTCTCTTAGAGATGTCTCAATTCCTAATGATTTAAAGAAATTTTTAAGTTTTAAAATAGCCATCGAAATATCATTTTGTGGGTTATCGGTTGGTTCGATTTCTAAAACTTCATAAGCTAAAATCTTAAATCTTTCAATTGCTGATGGGTATGAAATCATTGCCCAAGCTGGCCATAAAGCTGCAAGTCCAGCACCGTGTGCCACATGATCAAACATACCACTGACCTCATGTTCAAGCTGATGAACTCCCATCATAAATTCTCTACCACATGATGTTAAACCGTTATGTGATAAACTATTTGCCCACATAAGTTCAGCTCTCGAATTATAGTCATTTGGATTGTCAATTGCTACCTTTCCAGCCTTAATTACAGCCTTCATTAGAGCAATCGAGATTTGATCTGTAAGGTAAGTCTCTTCGCCGATTGATATAAATCGCTCTAATGTATGCATCAAAATATCGACTATTCCACATGCAGTTTGATACTTAGAAACTGTATATGTTAATTCAGGATTTAATATGGCAAAACTAGGTCTATTTTCCTCACTATTATAGCCTCGTTTTTCTAGTGTTTTATCGTTTGTAATAACACATGAATTTGACATATCTGAACCACTTGCAGATAGTGTTAATATAACTCCAAGTGGTATGTGTTTTGTTGGTGTTTTTTCTTTAATTGAAAATAACCAAGGGTCATGTTCAACTAGTGAACCTGTAGAAATTAACTTGGCTGAATCTAATACTGATCCGCCTCCGATTGCTAATATAAAGTCAATTTCATTTTCTTTAACAAGCTCAATTCCTTTCATAACTAAGCTTAATTTTGGGTTAGGTTCTACTCCACCTAACTCAAAAAATTGAATTGATTCTTCATTTAATTTAGTAATAATTTTATCTAATAAACCAGTCTTTTTAACTGATGATTTACCATAATGCAATAATACTTTTTTAGCATTATAGCCTTTTAAAATAGTTCCAATATTGTCTTCTTGACCTTTTCCAAAGTAAACTTTAGTAGGTGTATTATAAATAAAATTCTTCATATTATTTTAAATCCTTTAATAAAGATTCACCTATTCTTTGACGCTTAACATCAAAATTTTCAGCTATTGTTTGTCCGACTACGGCGAACGTTTCTTTGATTCCTAAATTGCCACCTTGTAGTTTTTCATTATAAATAATTACAGGTACATATTCTCTGGTATGGTCAGTTCCTTTCCAAGTTGGGTCATTTCCGTGGTCTGCTGTAATAATTAATAAATCATCTTCTTTCATTAATTTGATGAATTCTCCAAGGTCTTTATCGAATTCTTCTAAGCAATTTTTATAACCTTCTGCATCTCTTCTATGACCATATAAAGCATCAAAATCAACTAAATTTAAGAAACATAATCCTTTAAAATCTTTCATAGCAACTTCATTTAATACTTCCATTCCATGGTGATTTGACACTGTTTTATGAGCTTCTGTAATACCACAAGTATTGAAAATATCGTTAATTTTACCAATTGAAATTACATCAAATCCTGCCTCTTTAAGGGCATCTAAAGTAGTCTCATGAGCTGGTGATAATGCATAGTCATGACGATTTGGAGTACGTTTAAAAGTGTCTTTTGTTTCACCAATAAATGGTCTAGCAATTACTCTACCAACCTTATATTTTTCATCTAAACAAATCTCTCTAGCTATAGCACAACAACGGTATAATTCTTCTAATCCAAAGTGTTCTTCATGACATGCAATTTGAAGTACACTGTCAGCTGAAGTGTATACAATCATAGCTCCAGTTTTGATATGTTCTTCACCTAATTCTACTAAGATTTCAGTTCCACTTGCTGATTTATTTCCAATGATTTTATGACCTGTTTTTTCCTCTAATAAATCTATTAAATCTTGAGGAAAACCAGTGTCAGTAAACGTCATAAATGGCTTAGTTGTATGAATACCAACCATCTCAAAATGACCTGTCATTGTATCTTTTCCAGTTGATAATTCATCAGCTTTAAAGTAATATCCAAGTGGATTTTCTACAGGTTCTACACCTTTAATTTCAGTTAAATTTCCGTATCCTAATTTCTTTAAATTAGGTAAATTAATACCATTTGTAGCCTCTGAAATATGCTTAATTGTATTAGCTCCTTCATCGCCATATTGATGACTTAAAGGCGCTGTTCCGCATCCTACAGAGTCCATTACAACTAAAAATACTCTTTTATACATATTATTCTTCTCCTTTATTTTCTTTATTTTTTAAGGCCATTGGATGTGTATTTTCATACATTTCTTTCAATCTAGATCTATCTATATGAGTATAGATTTGAGTAGTTGAAATGTCCTCATGACCTAATAATTCTTGAACAATTCTTAAATCAATTCCACCTTCTAAAAGGTGAGTTGCAAAACTATGTCTAATTGTATGAGGTGAAATTTCTTTTGTAATTCCATTATCTTGAGCTAATTTTACTATATATTTATATAGCGCTTGACGTGAAATAGGATTACCTTGATAGTTATAAAATAAAGTTAATCCTGGCTTTTTTGATAAGTAAGGACGCCCTTTTTCAATATAATTTCTAAGTGCTACTACCGCCATATCTCCTAATGGAACCAATCTTTCTTTATTACCTTTTCCTACAACATTTATATATTTTTCTCTTAAATGTATATCTGAAGTTTTAAGTTCAATAAGTTCAGTTATTCTTAATCCTGATGCATATAATGTCTCCATAATAGCCTTATTTCTAAGATCTAAAGGAGTTTCAGTTGGTATAGAATCAATCATTTTTTGTATCTCTTCTTTACTTAAAACCACTGGTAAAGGCTTAGAAGCTTTAGGTGATTCAATATATTTTGCAGGATCTGTATCACATGTTTTATCGTTATATAAATACTTATGAAACTCTTTAATTGCTATTATTTTACGAGCTATAGTTTGTTTTGACAAATCCGCCCTTTTTAATGATGCAACATATTTATTAATATGCTCTTCTTCTACATAAGTGATATCATTTATATTTTGATATTTACTTAAAAATTCCCCATATAATTCTAAGTCTGTAATATATGATTTAACTGTATTTTCACTCAATCTTCTTTCTACTTGAAGATGATATTTAAATAATGAAAACTCATAAAAAGTAACTTCTTTTTCTTTTTTCTTCACATAAATCACCCCACAAACTCTTCAAATACTATATTACCTAATAGTAATTTATCTTCTTTAATTCTTAAATAACCATCAACAATTTCTATTAAATCATATTTAAATAGCTTTTCTAAATTAAAATCTTCTTCTATTTTAGAGTTAAATTTAAGGAAATAATCTTCTAATTTTACACCTTTAATTTTTCTTAAACCCAACATCATATATTCTTTTTTAGCTTCTTCAACCGTAATATTTTCTTCAAATTCTATAAAATTTTCATAATATTTTTTTAAAACAAAATTATTTTGATATCTTATATTATTATAAAAACCACAAGCTTTTGCACCAATTCCTATATATGGATCATGGTTCCAATATATTAAATTATGCTTAGATTCATATCCGTCTAATGAATAATTACTTATTTCATATTGCTTAAATTTAGTGTTTTTTAATCTTTTGTTTAACACTTCTGCCATTTCTGCAGTTAAATCTTCATCTGGATTTTCTATTATTTTATTATTAATTTGATATTCTAAAACAGTTCTTTCTTCTAAAATTAAGCTGTAATAAGAGATATGTTTTATATTTAAATCTAGTAATTCATCAATATCTTTATTCAAATTTTCAATAGTTTGATATGGTAAACCATATATCATATCTACATTAATATTATCTATATTATGTTCTTTTAGAATGTTTATAGTATTTAAAACCATAGATTTATTATGATGTCTATTAATGATTTTTAATAATTTTTCATTAAATGTTTGTACACCAATACTAACTCTATTTATATTAAATTCTTTAAATAATTTAGCTTGTTCAACATTAAAAAGTTCAGAATTTATTTCTATTGAGTTTTCAATTGAGTTATCTAAATAAGGTTTTAATGCTTCAAATAGCTTTCTTAATAAGTTATTATTTAATGAATTTGGTGTTCCACCACCAATATAAACAGTTTTAACATCAATTAATTTATCTTTATAAGACTCTAATTCTTTAATTAAATTGTCGATATATTCTTCTTTTTTACATTCATTAGCTATTATTTTAGGGAAATCACAATATGTGCAAATAGTATTACAAAATGGTATATGAACATATAATCCTAACATTTTCTTAAACCATTAAATAATTTATATGCGTTATTATATAAAATATTTTCCTTATCTTCTAATGTCAATATTGAACTATCTTCTATATATTTATAAGATTGTTCATAACTACAATAGTTCATAGCAGCTGGAAAATCACTTCCCCATAAAATTTTATTATTTCCAACTATATTAATAGCCTCTTTAATGTATTCTTGTGCTTCTATAAATGGATATGGTTGTTTTGTATTGTTAGGTAAACTAGCAATGTCAAAATATACATTTGGTAAATTTAATTTACGCATATTTTCTTTTAAAATATCCATTTGATCATGTTGAGGTGCAGTTAAATGACATATTATAAACGTCATATTTGGATATTTTAATATGGCGTTTCTTAAGTTATCAACTTGATAACAATTATTAAAAGGTCTACCAATATCGATGTAAAATAACAAATCATGGTCATTTGCATGTGAATAAACTTCATTCATTAATTCACCATTTAAATCAACAGTATGATGATTTGCCATTAATCCAGAACCATTTGAAACTTCCATTTTTATAATTTTAATACCTAATTCATCAAATAAATGAGATATTATTTTATTTTTATTTCTAAAAAAAGGATCATATGTAGCTGCTGGAATTAATGTATTTGGGTATTTTTTCGAAGATTCAAAGGTATAAATGTTTTGAAATCCTGCATAATTACCTTGTAAACATATACTAAATTCTACATTATTTTGTTTTAATACATCTGTTAATACTTCAGGAGTAAGAGTATAATCACCATATTGTTCAGGTATTAATTGAATAACTTTTCCACTAGCATAAACAGCTTTACCTTTTCCAATTGGTGTTAATTCTCCTTCTGAACCAATACCACATATGTTTCCTATTAAATGAGTATGTACATCGATTTTTTTCATCCTAACCACCTCTTTTTATTATAACAAATATTGATAAATATATCAAATTTAATATTTTAAATAAAATATTATATATGTTTTTATCTTTTAAGTATTTACTTATTTTATTTACAAATATATAATTATATAAATGGAGGTAAAAGGATTATGAAAAAGTTTTTTGGAGAATTTAAAACATTTATTACTCGTGGTAATGTGTTAGACATGGCTATTGGGGTTATTGTAGGGGGAGCATTTAATACTATTGTTACAACGATGAATAGTAAAATTTTAATGCCAGTAGTTAACTGGGTATTATCATACATTTCAGGAAATGGTACAGGTTTATATACAATTTTACCTAATTCAAAAATTTTACCTGCTGGTTCTGTTGAAGAAGGTATATTAGGTCCTGATGGTTTAACTTATCAAGTTTTAAACTATATTGATTGGTCAGCTTTAATCGAATCTGTATTTAACTTCTTCTTTATCGCATTAACATTATTTGTTATTATTAAAACAGTAACTTATTTAGGTAAAAAAAGTCAAGAATTAGAAGATAAATTAGAAGAAAAATTCAAAAACGATGATGAAGCTGAAGAAGTTAAAGCTAAGGAAGCTGAAAATAATTAATATTCAAAACTATATTAAGAAATTTAAAAGGGCATCATTAATTTAATGCCCTTTTAAATATAATACTTCTCCTTTGATAGTTTTAATTCTTCCCTACTAAAACTCATCTTCCCAAGTTCATTACAACGATTTTTTAAAATTATAGCCATTTCATCTAATGTTTTATCATCATAAATGTAATCTTTAAAGTATACTGGCTTATCAATAACGAATACTTTATTTTTCTTTTGATAATATGCAACATAAATAGGAACATTTAATCCTTTTTTATGTGTATATTCTGCTAATTTTGCAAAGCCTTTAAAAAAACTTTCTAGTTCTTCTAAATAACCATTAGTAGAATCTTCTGGAAATATAACGATATTTTCTTTATTTTTAATAGCATTATAACTTTCTTTTAAGGTTTTTGTAAATCTTATATCTTTATATGTAGAAATAAGATTTAATCCACTGTAAAATAAATTAGTTAATGGACTAGCTATTAAACAAAATAATCTTGCTAATGTTAAATTCCATCCTTTTCTTTTATGATAATATTCTAAAGTTTGATATTTATACATCATTTTTAGGCCAGAATTCATCTCATGAGTTCCCCACATTCTTAGGTAATTTTTACAATATATCTCTAAAGACATAGGAGCATCTGTTCCTTCATGATTACATAAAATGATAGATCCATCTTTAATTTCCTCACCTAAAAAAATAAATGCAGGTTTCTTATATTTGATTTTAGTGATTTGCTTAATAATTTTAAAACTTAATTTACGTTGCTTCTTTCTTTTATCATAATTTTTCATACTTATATAATACAATAAGAATCTAAACTTAAAATAAATTTTTTGTAAAAAAATGTAAATATATACACATATTTATTAATATAAACTAATAATTACATTGGTATTTTATATATAATGCAGACATTTTATATTTATTAAATTGGTTTCTAAACAAATCTAGTTTTTATTAATCACAATAATGTTTCAAAATGCTCTTCTATCTAGTTATTAGCACTAGATATGTTTTGAAATGTTTTTTTTGAAAAAATAAAAGACTTGTAGGCCAAGTCTTCATAATAATTAATTATTTTCTGGTAAAATAACGAATTTAGCTTTTGTTGTAATAATTGGGATTATTACTGCTGCACACAATATAATTGATGGTATAATATAGCTTCCATTATATAATAGTGAATATAAAGCCCATGGTAAATCTACTGTTATACCTAAAATTTCACTACCTTTTTCCCATAAAATAGCTCCTGATAGGAATAAGATAAAAAATCTAGCTAATCCACCTGTTATTATTGCGATTAATGTCCAACTAGTTAAGGATTTTACAGTTTTTGCCTGTTTAATTTTACTGCTTAATAAGCCTGTTAAACCTACTAAAGTCCATCCTAATATATAGTCTAGTAAGACACATAAGAATGCTAAAAATAAGCTATCTCCTGCTACAGGTGAAATCCATACCCCATCAATCATGTCGATTAATCCTAATATAATTCCACCTAACATACCTGGAATTGCTCCCCTTCTTATTGCTAGAATCATGATTGGTACCATCGCAATACCAACTGAGCCTCCATTAGGCCATAAAGGTATAAAATCACAAATTATACCTTGTAAGTAATCTAAAATGAAAGCTAATGCTGTTAAAATAGCTATTTCAACGATTACTCTGACTGAAATTTGTTTTTTTGTCATGTTCTTCTCCTTTAAAAATAAAAAAATGTCCGCTAGGACACAAGAGTAAGAAATTGATTATAAAAAAAGTATAATTAATTCCTACGCTAGCATTACCTAGATCAGGTTATGGGTCGGTATTAACAATACCCTCTCAGCCGGTTTACCAGCTCCCCGTAAATTAATTATACTCTTATTTTTTTATGAATTCAATATTAAATTTGATAGAATGTTTGTTTAGGACCTGTATCATTCATTAAAATTTTACCTTTAAGTTTTAATAATACTAATGTACCGTATAAATCACCTACACAACCACTAATATGTGTACCAAAAATCAAAACTATTGCTAGATTTATAATATTTGCAGGTAAAACAATAATAACAGGTAATAATATTAATGTAAATACAACAAATGGAGCTAAAATCGCTAATAATGCTGTTTTTCTAGTTACATATATGGTTGGTACACCGCAAAATGCACATGATAAGGTAATGCCAAATGTTAGTTTTTGTTTTGTCATTATCTTATAGACTATTCCATGTGTTAATTCATGTAAGATAATGTATGCAATCATACCAATAAGGTAAATACCTAATCCAATCATCATATCTGATGATTCTATGTTCTTTAGTGAGAATCTTTTAAATATGATAATTGGTAGTATACATGCAATCATTATTAATATCGCAATTAAGTTAAATATTAACATAGTTTTATTGTTTTTTGCATCAATAGTCTTAACTAGTTTAGCATTTTCGGGTAATTCATTATAATAATTAGGCATAAAAACACCTCTATTCATCAGTAGAAAGGATTGCTAAGAAAGCTTCTTGTGGTACTTCTACACTACCAATAGCTTTCATTTTCTTTTTACCTTCTTTTTGTTTTTCTAATAATTTCTTCTTACGTGAGATATCTCCACCATAACATTTAGCTAAAACATCTTTACGCATAGCTTTAATATCAGATCTAGCAATAACTTTATGATTAATTACAGCTTGAACTGGTACTTCAAACATTTGACGAGGAATAATTTCTTTTAATTTTTCTACAATAACTTTACCTCTTGCGTATGCAAAGTCTTTATGAACAATTACGCTTAATGCATCCACAACATCTCCATTAAGCATAATATCCATTTTAACTAACTTAGAAGCCTCATAATCACCTAATTCATAGTCAAATGAAGCGTAACCCTTTGTATATGATTTAAGCTTATCAAAGAAATCAAATACTATTTCTAAAAGTGGCATATTATAACGAATAACAACTCTTGTTTCTTCAATATAATGCATATCTATAAATGTACCACGTTTCTTTTGACATAAATCCATTACAGCACCTACATATTCTGTTGGAGCCATAATTGTAGCTTTAACAAATGGTTCTTCTATTCTATTAATTAATTGTACAGGAGGTAAATTACCTGGGTTATCAATTTCTATCATTGTTCCATCAGTTAAATATACATGATATGAAACAGATGGAGCGGTAGCTATTAAATCAATACCGAATTCTCTTGATATACGTTCTTTTACAATATCCATATGTAATAAACCTAAGAAACCAGTTCTAAAACCAAATCCTAAAGCTTGAGATGTTTCAGGTTCAAATACTAAGGCTGCATCACTTAATTTTAACTTATCTAATGCATCTCTTAAATCACTGTATTGTTTTGAATCAATTGGGTATAAACCACAGAATACCATTGGATTTAGCTTACGATAGCCTTCTAATGGTTCAGTAGCCATATTTTCAATTGTAGTTATAGTATCACCTACACCTACATCTGAAATATCCTTAATAGATGCAGTAATAAAACCTACGTCACCAGCCATTAAATAATCACGTTGTACTTCTTTTGGTGTTCTAACTCCTAAATCTACAACTTGATATTTAGCTCCTGTAGCCATAAATTTAATTGTATCGCCACGTCTAATAATACCTTCTTTAACGCATACTAGGACAACTACACCACGATATGGATCAAATGCACTATCGAAGATTAAAGCCTTTGTAGGGGCTTCTATATCGCCTGTAGGAGGTGCTACATAGTTAACTATTTGTTCCAATATGTCTTTTACACCTAAACCAGTCTTTGCCGAAGCTAAAACAGCTTCATATGCAGGTATACCAATTACATCTTCTATTTCCTTTTTAGCATGATCTGGGTCAGCTGAAGGTAAATCAATTTTATTAATTAATGGTAATACTTCAAGGTTATTATCTAAGGCTAAATATACATTAGCTAATGTTTGAGCTTCAACACCTTGTGTTGCATCTACTACTAAAATAGCTCCTTCACATGCAGCTAAACTACGTGAAACTTCATAAGTAAAGTCGACATGTCCTGGAGTATCTATAAGATGAAACTCATATTCTAATCCATTATTTGCTTTATATAGTAAAGAAACAGAGTTTAACTTAATAGTAATACCTCTTTCTCTTTCTAATTCCATTGAATCTAGTATTTGTTCTTGCATTTCACGTTTTTCTACAGATTCACAAATCTCTAAAATACGGTCTGCAAGTGTAGACTTACCATGGTCAATATGGGCAATTATACAGAAATTTCTAATCATTTTCTGACGTTTTTTCATTAATTCTAAATCACTCATACATATACCTCCATTCAATAGGTTATTTTACCAAAAATAAATACTTTTTTCAATTAATAGGAAAAATAATTTATTATTTTTAATTAAATAGTTGTATAAAAATGTTTTCATAATCTAAATATATCAAAAATAATTGAATTTATATAAATATATTTGTATAATTTTGTTAAATTATAAAAAAGGAAGTGAAATTATGAACTTTATTTTTATTTCACCAGCCTTTCCTACTAATTATTTTAACTTCTGTGATCGTTTAAAACGTAACGGTGTTAATGTTTTAGGTATAGGCGATACTCCTTATCATGAATTAAAAGATGAGGTTAAAAATTCATTAACTGAATATTATAAAGTTAATAATTTAGAAAATTATGATGAAATGTATGGTGCTGTTTCATATTTTCAATATAAATATGGAAAAATTGACTTCTTAGAGTCTAATAATGAATATTGGTTAAGACAAGATGCTAGATTACGTGAAGCATTTAATATTTTCGGTCCTAAACCATATGATGTTGACGCTTTTACTACTAAATCTAAAATGAAAGATTATTATATTGCTGCAGGGGTTCCTGTTGCTAGATATCAACACTGTGTAAGTTATGAAGAAGACGTAAAATTCGCACATATGGTAGGATATCCAATTATTGTAAAACCAAATGTAGGTGTTGGTGCTGCTGCTACTTATAAATTACATAACGATCATGAATTACAAGAATTCCATTATTTTGGATATAATGTACCTTACATTATGGAAGAGTTTATTGAAGGTAATATTACTTCTTTAGATGGGGTTTGTGATTCAAATAGTAATATATTATTTGCAGATAATGGTGTATTCCCACCTTCAATTATGGATATTGTAAATAAAAACTTAGAAGTTGAATTTTATATCAACAAAAATACACCTTCTGATATTTATGAAATTGGTCAAAGAGTATTAAAAGCTTTTAATATTAAATCACGCTTCTTCCACCTTGAATTCTTCCGTTTAACTAAGGCTAAAGAAGGTTTAGGTGAAGTTGGTGATATCGTAGCTTTAGAGGTAAATATGCGTCCACCTGGTGGTGTAGCACCTGATATGATCAACTATTCTCAATCAGTTGATACTTATCAAATCTATGCTGATATGATTTGTTATGATAAAATTGTTAATGTTTATTTAAATCATGAAAAATTCTACTGTTGTAATGTAGCTAGACGTGATAGATTTAACTATGTATATAGTGAATGGGATATCAAGAACAAATACGATTGGAATATTTGTCAAATGGGACGTACTAGTGAAGTATTATCAGCAGCAATGGGAAATTTCTATTTTATTGCGAAATTTCAAACTTTAGATGAAGTTAATAACTTTATAGGTGATGTACTTAAAAAGTGGTAAAACAGGCTTGTAGGGCTTCCTACAGGCTTTTTTAATACATATATAAAAAGAAAAAGAGGATTTCTCCTCTTTTTGTAGTCTATAAGCCATGTTTTGTACCTATAAATAGGCGGTAACAATCTATCTGTAGTAATCTACCCCTTCTTAGCTTCGTTTAACCTTGAAGAGCTCCCCTACCAAAATTTGGGTTTCTAGCTTGCGGAGTTTACCAACGTTTCATTCTTATATTTCTATAAGACTCGTTTCTGTGGCACTTTATGATATACACCATATCAAAAGACTTAGGCTTCTATCGTCGTCACCAAATGGTGCCTAAGCTTATTTTTTGGCTTAGCACAAACACTACAGCCATCACAGGCTGTGCTAGCATGGACTTTCCTAACCAATTAAGGCTCTGTTACCCAACTACGTTTAGTATTATATCAAAAGATTAATAAAAATCAAGAAAATTAAACTATTAATTATATAAATAAATTTAGTTTAATTATATTAATTTATTTATTAATGATTAAATAATAAAAGAGTGTAAAAACTAGTTTTACACCCTTAAATTATCATAAATTATTCAGATTTTTCAGAAAATGAAGCTTTTAAAGCATCTTTTCTAGATAAATCGATTTGACCTTTTTCATTAACATTGATGCATTTAACGATGATTTCATCATTTAATGATACAACATCTTCTGGTTTTTCTACTCTTTCTGTAGCTAATTTAGAAATATGACATAAACCTTCAGTACCTGGCCATAATTCTACGAATACACCGTATTTTTCAATTCTAACTACTTTACCAGTATAGATTTGACCTACTTCAGCTTCTTTTACAGAGTTTAAGATATAGTCTAAACAAGCTCTAGCTGTATCCATATTTGCATGCATAACGAATACTCTACCATCTTGTTCAATATCAATCTTAACGTTATCGAATTTTTCGATTGTAGCGTTAATATTCTTACCACCAGCACCGATAACATCTTTAATCTTATCTGGATTAATCTTATCAGTAACAACTTTTGGAGCATATTCAGATAATTCTGAACGAACTTCACTGATAGTTTCATTCATATGTTCAAGAATTTCTAAACGTCCTTTTTTAGCTTGTTCTAATGCTTCTTTTAAGATTTGGTAAGTAATACCCTTAATTTTGATATCCATTTGTAATGCAGTGATACCTTCAGTAGTACCAGCCACTTTGAAGTCCATATCACCAAGGTGATCTTCTAAACCTTGGATATCTGTTAAGATTGTATAATCATCACCATAAGTGATTAAACCCATAGCGATACCAGCAACTGGAGCTTTAATAGGAACCCCTGCAGCCATTAATGCTAAAGTACCAGAACAAATAGTTGCTTGGCTTGAAGAACCATTTGATTCTAAAATTTCAGATACAACACGAATTGTATATGGAAATTCATCTTCAGATGGAATAACATATGATAATGCTCTTTCACCTAATGCACCATGTCCGATTTCTCTTCTACCAGGAGCACCGTATCTACCAGTTTCACCTACAGAGAATGCAGGGAAATTGTAGTGTAACATGAAACGTTTATTTGATTCTTCACCTAAACCATCAATAATTTGGCTATCAACTAAAGAACCTAATGTAACTGTACCTAAACTTTGAGTTTGACCACGTGTAAATAATGCAGAACCATGAACTCTTGGTAATACATCTACACGGCTTGATAATGGACGGATTTCATCAGTTTGACGACCATCTGGTCTAATTTTATCAACTGAAATTAAACGACGAACTTCGTTATGTAAAATTTCATCTAAAGTATATTGTACATGTTTTAAATATAAAGCTTTTTGTTCAGTATCGATAACTTTGATATCTCCAACTTCTTTAATGAATACTTTTTCATCAAAATGAGCTAAAGTTTCTTCATTAATAGCATCAATTGCAGCATATCTTTCTAATTTATCTTCAATTCTGATAGCTTGAACTAATCTTTCTTCAGCATAAGCTTTAACTTCTGCATTGATTTCTTTGTTAACTTCAAATAATTCAACTTCTACTTTTTCTTTACCACATGCAGCAACGATTTCTTCTTGGAATTCGCATAATCTTTGGATTTCTGCATGACCAAATTTTAAAGCTTCCCACATGTCATCTTCTGTTACAAAGTTAGCACCAGCTTCAACCATGTTAATAGCTTTATGAGTACCTGCAACTGTTAAATTAATATCAGTTTTTTCCATTTGTGCAGGAGTTGGGTTGATAACTAATTGTCCATCTACTCTACCAACTACTACCCCAGCAATTGGACCTTCGAATGGAATATCAGATACCATTAATGCAATAGATGAACCTAACATTGCAGCCATTTCTGGAGTACAATCAGGATCACTAGATAATACTGTGTTTACTACTTGAACCTCATTTCTAAACCCATCAGCAAATAAAGGTCTAATTGGACGGTCAATTAAACGAGAAACTAAAGTTTCATGTTCAGAAGCTCTACCTTCTCTTCTTAAAAAGCCACCAGGAATTTTACCTGCAGCATATAATTTTTCTTGGTATAATACCATTAATGGGAAAAAGTCAGCGGTAGATGAAACATTATTAGAACAAACTGCTGATAATACCGTACTTCCTCCGTAAGTAACAACACAAGATCCATTAGCTTGTTTTGCTACTTCGCCAATTTCGATTACTAATGGACGACCTGCCCATTCATATTCGAAGCGTTTTACTTCACTCATAATTTTTCTCCTTATAATTCTTTTTTTATTTTAACCTTTAATATTATATCACAAAAATCAGTAAAAGAAATAGAAAAAAATAAAAAGGTACTTAAAAGTACCCTTTTCGTTATTAACGACGTAAGCCTAAGCTCTTAATTAATTGTTCGTAAGCTTTTAAATCTTTTTTCTTTAAGTAATCTAATAAAGCTCTTCTTTGACCAATCTTCTTCATAAGACCACGTTTAGAGTGGAAATCATGAATATGAGTTTGGAAATGAACATTTAATGTGTTAATTTCTTCAGTTAAGATTGCAACTTGTACTTGAGTAGAACCAGTATCTTGTTCGTTTTTACCGTAAGCTTTTACTAATTCTGCTTTTCTTTCTTTAGAAATCATCTTTTGTGTCCTCCTATTTAATATTTTAAATCGTATATCCTAGTATAGGAACAGAGGTATTCCATATACAAAGAAAACGACCTAAATAATTATAACATTATTTTACATAATTTCAATACATTTTTTAAATTATTTTGTATAGTTAATCTCATTAGACAATTCATAACATTTAGTTTTGTCTAATTTTAATTGTTCTAACAGTTCTTCTTTACAATTAAATTTCTTTTCACTACGAATATTCTTAATAAAGAATACTTCTAAATTATGACCATATATATCTTCACTTAAACCAAATATATTAACTTCTAAACGTTTAGTCTCACAGTAATTAAATGTTGGATTATTTCCTACATTACACATACCATAATAAAATACATTATTTAATTTAACTTGGACAAAATATACACCATTTACAGGTAAATAATAATTTTTATAATCTACATTCGCTGTTGGAAAGCCTATTAAACGTCCTTTTTGATTACCATATGTAACTTTACCTCTAACAGAAAAAACACGTCCTAAAAGCTTATTAGCGTACTCTACATTACCTTGATCTAATAACTCTTTTATATATGATGTAGAAACTCTAAAATCATCAACAACAAACTTACTAATTATAAAAGTATCAAAGTTTTGATATAAATCAAAAGGCGTACCTAAACCCTTATATCCAAAACTAAAATCATGACCACAAACACAAGCTTTTATATTAAGTTTTTTCATCCATTCTATAAAAGTATCTTTATCTAAACTAGCTATTTCTTTATTAAATTCGATAATAATTAGATAGTCAATACCCATCCTAGATAAAATATCCGCTTTATGCTCCATAGGAGTCAATAATTTATAATCCTTTATATTCTTTAAGAATATAGACGGATGAGGATAAAACGTTAATACGGCAGATTTAAAACCGTGACGTTTAGATTCTTCTATTAACTTTTGATGTCCCAAATGAACACCATCAAAATTACCAATAGCCGCGCATAAAGGTTCATGAATAATTTCAAAATCCTTATCTTTAATATTGATAATTCTCATACTATCACCCTATTTCTTAAAAATTACTACAGGTTTATACTTAAATTCCTCTACTGGTTCATAAATAGCAATAATTTCACCTTTATGAATCACATAAAATGGAATATCTGTTTTAATTTGACGCTCATCAAAAACAACGCCATTCATAGCTAATTTAGCTATATAATCATTTACATTTAATCTATCGAAATCAGGAAACATTTCCTCAATACTAATTAGATTATCAAAAGTTATTTCGTCTAATGGAGTTGAGTTTTGAATGTTAAACTCTCCACTTCTAATTCTTCTTAATTCTTTCATGATAGCTTTACCACCTAAAAGAATTCCTAAATCTCTAGCAAAACTTCTAACATAAAAACCTTTTGAACAATCAATTATTAAATCAATTTCTAAATGATTATCTACCTTTCTTAGATTACATAATTTTATAATATTATGAATCTTAACATCTCTAGGTTCTAATTCAACACTTACATTTTTTCTTTCAAGTTCATAAAGTTTCTTACCATCAATCTTGATTGCTGAAACCATAGGAGGAATTTGTTTTGTGAAATTCTTAATTTCATCTAACGCTTTATCTAAATCTTCTTCATTAAACTCCATATTAAAATCTTCTGTAATATTTCCATGAATATCTAAAGTATTAGAGTCATATCCAAAAACAATTGTTGTAATATAAGCTTTATCATGTTCATTTATAAACTTCATTAATTTAGTAGCCTCATTACAACCTACTACCATTAAACCAGTTGTGTTTGGATCTAAAGTACCATTATGACCACATTTCTTTAAATTTAGTTTTCTTTTAATTCCAAGAACAACATTTGATGAAGTTTTACCTTTTGGCTTATCTACTAGGAAAAATCCGTTCATAATGGCCTCCTTTCTATCACGAATCGACATGCATAAATACCCGTAAATCAATTTCTCGATGCGTAAAAAAATTAATCATTTTTTTATCATTTTTTAACATAAAATATATTTCAAAACTAATATAGTATTAATTATAATAACAAGTATTTTTTACAACCATACTAAAGATATCAACAATTATCTAATCTAGTTACTGACACTAGATATCTTTTGAAATTTATTTTTCTTAAAAATTAGTAAAACAACTGCAGTTATAATTAATACTGCTTGGACAAATAAATAAGTCACCCAAACACCATATAACTTAAAAATAAGCGTAAATACAAGTAAACCAACAGGTGTTAAGATAAATGGATCTAAAAATATTAATAAGTTAGCTCTTAACTTCTTATTAGTTGCGTAAAGGTAAGAACTAATTACTTTTATAACTCCTAATAATAAACCACCTATAATATAATAGATAAGTCCATCTAAATAATATGATGTAGCTAAATCACTTAAATTATATAAATGACCTAATGGTTTTCTTAATAACAATAATAATATACCATAACTAACACAAATCGAACTACTTATAATTAAACATTTACTCAACATCTTCTTATTTTCAGCAAAATCACCTTTAGCTTCATTAAATGAGAATAAAGGTTGAATTGAATCTCCAACTGCACAAGTCGAAGAAATATAAATATAGCATATATAAGATAATAATGTATATGCAGCTAACGCTTCATCTCCACCATATTTATTACATGAAATATTAGTAAATATTATAACTAAAGAATATGAGTATGCTAATATAAGTGGTGCTAAACTAGTTGTTAATATATTTTTAATATTATTTAAACTAAAATCTACACCCTTTAATTCTTTATAATATGCAATCATACATATAGTTGCAGAAACTACTTGTGCTAACACTGAACCAATAGCGGCACCAACTAGCCCAAGTGGAATAACCAATATTAATAAATAATCTAATAATAAATTTACTACAACTGCAGATAAACTAGCCGCTACTGCAGTTTTTATTTTACCTGAGTTCTTTAATAGCGGAATCATTGAACAACCTAACATTTGAAATACAGAACCCATTAAAATTATTTTAATATAATCTACTGCAGGTTGATAAGATTCACTAGTTGAGCCTAATATTTTAATTAATGGTTCTTTTATTATATATAATATAGAACCAAAAATTATACCTACACATATTACCATTAATATTGTAGTTAACTTCAATTTTTCCGCTTTTTCTTTTTCACCTTTACCAAGATGTGTTTGAATGCAAATACCACCAGCCAATCCTAAAGCCTGTCCAATTGACTGTAAGATAGCTGTTATAGGCCAAGCTACATTTATAGCAGCCAGTCCAACATCACCAACTGCTTGGCCTATAAATATACCATCAATAATCGCATACATACTAATAAGTACACTAGCAATTACTGAAGGTATTAAATAACTAGAAAATTTTTTCATATTTTCACCAATATTTATCTATATTTTCTTTTAACCATTTACTTAATGTATAGTAATCAACACTACCATTAATACTTGATAGTACATTATAATCTTTAATTAATAAATATGAAGGTATCTTTTTAACATTATACTTACTCTTAAGCTCATTATATTTAGTAACATTAAGTTTAATAATATTTATATTAAAACCTTTATCAAGTTTATTAATCTTTTCTTTTAAAGTATTACAATTACTATTCCAAGATGCATAAAAATAATATAATCCATCAATTATATTACTTCCATTATATTCATAAATCGTACATACCAGTCCTTATTTTAATTTTACGACAGTTGCACCATTAAGTCCTTCTCCTTCTCCACCATAACGGTAAGATTTAACATATGGACATTTCTTTAAATAATCTTGAACTGCATTTCTAATAACACCAGTACCAAAACCATGAATTATTGTTACAGTTTCTAAATTACCTAAAATAGCTTGATCTAAGTATTGATCCATTAAATCTTTAACTTCTTCATATCTCTTTCCTCGTAAATCTAAAGATAAACTTGCATGAGATGCAGGATTATAACCACTCAATCTAGATTGTTTAACAACTTTTTCTTTAGGTTTAGCAGCCTTAGTTAAATCTGATTTAGCAAAATCCATACTAAATTGACCCATTTGAACAGTATATTTATCTTTTTTGATTTTAGTAATAGTACCATTCTTTTCGTATGGTTTTATATATACATAATCTCCAACGACTAACTCTTCATCAAATAGGTTAAGATCATTAGCTTCAACATTTAAATTCTTAACTTTATATTTTAAATCAGCTAATTCATGTTCTTTATATTCAACATTACTTAATTCTTTAATTTCATTTATTAATTTAGACGCTTCATCTTTAGCATCTTTAATAATATTATTAGCTTCATTTTTAGCATCATTAATAATCTTATTAGTTTGTTTTGTTAAATTAACTTTTTCAATAGACAACTTATGATTCAACTCGTCATACATTTCTATTTTATGCGCTAACTCTTCTTCTTGTTGTCTTAATTTAGTAATTTCTTCTTCTAAATTATTCATTAATTCAGAATTTTCACTATTACTTATATCATCCATATAGCTTTTTGAACTATTAATAATTTCTTCTGGAATGCCTAATCTTTTAGCAATTTCTATTGCGTTAGACTTACCAGGTACACCAACTAATAATCTATAAGTTGGCATTAATGTATTAGTATTAAATTCTACTGATGCATTTAAAACATTGTCAGTATTATATGCATATGTTTTAAGATCACTATAGTGAGTAGTAACAATAATTGTAGCTCCCCTACTCTTCATATAGTTAATCATAGAAATAGCTAAACTACTACCTTCTTTTGGATCAGTACCACTACCTAATTCATCTAATAAAATTAATGATTCAAAAGTAGTAGCTTCTAATATCTCATTCATTTTTTTCATATGAGCAGAGAATGTAGATAAACTTTGTGCAATAGATTGTTCATCTCCAATATCTACTAATATTTCATTAAATACACTTAATATTGAATCACTACTACAAGGTACCATCATACCACACATCGCCATACAGTGTAATAAACCTACAGTTTTTAAAGCAACAGTCTTACCACCAGTATTAGGACCAGTAATAATAATTACTTTAGCTTTTTTACCTAATTCAACATCAATAGGAACAACCTTATCCTTATCAATTAAAGGGTGTTTAGCCTTCTTTAAATTAAATGAATAATCATTAACTATAGTTACATTACTATAATCTAATTCTTTACCCATTAAAGCTTTGGAATAAATAATATCTAAATTAGTTAAAGAATCTAAATTAGTTAATAATATATCTGATTCAGCAGAAACCAATAACGTTAAATTCTTTAATATTACTTCTATTTCTTTTTTCTCTTTATTTATATAACTATCAATTTGATTAGCTGTTTCAATAGTAGCTTCAGGTTCAATATAACATGTAGTATTAGATGAAGATATATCATGAATAATACCCTTAAAAGTATTTTTATATTCAATCTTCACAGGTAAACACATACGGTTATTACGCATAACAATTAAACTATCAGTAAGCATTGAAGCTCTTGACGTCATTAATTCATTTAATTTAGATTTTAATCTATTATTTAAAGAGCTAATAGTACGTCTTATAGTAAATAACTCTCTTGATGCGTTATCATTAACCTTACCATCAGGATTAATAGCTAATGTAATATTAGTTTTTAATGTAGGTAAATTAACTAACTTATCTACATATTTATTTAAACATGGTGTATTTAATTTTATAGATTCTAATGATTTAAAATATCTTGTAACATTCATAGAACAATCTAATAAATAAACTATATTTAATAATTCATTAGGGTCTAAAATACCACCTATTTGACTTCTTCTAATACTAGGATTTACATTATATAATCCACCTAATGGAATATCACCTTGTCTAACTACAGCTAAATAAGCTTCATTAGTTTCATTATTTAATTCTAATACTTCTTCAAAATTACTATTTGGAGTTAGTTTTGATATTAATACTTTAGCATAATCTGTTTTAGCATAATTTGATAACTTATCTAATACTTGATCAAATTCTAATGCATCTAAATGATACTTCATTTATAACTCCTTCTTTCTTTTAATATATATTAAGCTTTATATATTTTATTTACATCTTCTAATCTAGTAGGAATATCGATTCTTTGTGGACATTGTTCTACACAAGCACCACATTTAACACATACATCTAATTCTACTGGATTATTCTTAAGTGCCGCATTAAAACGGTTAATATCCTTATTAATTCCATAAACATTATAGATTGCAAATGTTCTTGGAATATTTATTCCCATAGGACATGGCATACAATATTTACAACCTGTACAAGGTACAAAATTATTACCTAAAATAGCTTTTTTTGCCTTTTCAATTGTTAATTTATCATTTTCATTTAATTCTTCATAATTAGTAAATGTGTTGATATTATCTTGTAATTGTTCTAAATTTGACATACCAGATAAAATAACTTTTACATTAGGAAAACTAGCACAATATCTTAATGCCCAAGAAGCTACACTCATATTAGGACGAGCATTATTAAATAAATCTTTTGCCTCATCACATACATTTGCTAGCATTCCACCTCTAACAGGTTCCATTATTACTACTGAAATATTATTCTCAGTTAATAATTCATATTGTTTTTTAGCATCTTGCATATCATAATCTAAATAATTGAATTGAATTTGTGCAAAATCCCAATCAGCTTGTTCTATTACTGGAAGAATATTTTGAGCTGCATCATGAAATGAAAAACCTAAATTTTTAATTTTACCTTGTTTTTTCATTTCAATTAAGAAATTAAAAGCATCATATTGCTTATATTCTTCTACTCTTTCTAAATTCATCGCATGACATAAATAAAAATCAAAATATTCTACTTTACATTTTTCTAATTGCTCATTAAAGATTCTTACAACATCTTCTTTACTCTTACAATTCCATATAGGCATTTTATCAGCTAAATAAAATGATTCTCTAGGATATTTAGATAAAATATTACCAACAACTGTTTCACTCTTACCCATATGATATGGATAGGCTGTATCAAAATAATTAATCCCTGATTTATATGCTAAATCAATCATTTTTTCTGTTTGAACTAAATCAATATCTTCGGTACCTTCAATTAAAGGGAATCTCATACATCCCATACCTAATAATGAAACATTGTAATCATTAATAAATCTTTTTTTCATACAAATCACCTATAATTTGATTAAATCAAAATCTTCCTCTAATTGTTTATAAGTAATAATTTTAGCTCCATAAATATCAGTTGTAGGATCAACAAATATCATTTCACACTCATTTATAACTTTTAATAAGGCTCTTGAATTTGGATAAATAATAAATAACTTATGAATTTCTTTTCCATTATTTTTAACATCCATACGCATTAATTGCTCAACGCCTTCAACAAATCTAAAGCCTTTTTCATGTAACCCATTTCTTAATTGCCATTTAATAGCGTTATTAACGCATATTTCTTGATTATTTGGATTATTAATTAATTTAATAAAATATCTATGATTATCATTTTCAATATAGTAATCATAAGCTGGATTAGTAGAATATTCTAATCTATAGTCTTTAGTTTCTTTTGAATTACAAACTTTATTTAATAAATTAAAACAATCCTTTTTTCTTTTTTCAGCTATTTGCTTAGAAGTAATAGCCAAAACAACAATTAAAACTACAATTAAAACAATCACTAAAATAGTCCAATACACAAAACTTGGTATTTTAATTGCATTAATAACATTAAACATAAAGGGTCACCACCTATTAATTATTATTGTTTTCTTCTAATGTCTTTTTAGTAATATCCATTACCATATTACCAATTTCAGTTGTATTATATTGCATATATTCATCACTTGTTATTGGTTTATGGTAAATAACTTTTACTTTTACTCTTTTAAAAATAGATTTTCTTTTACTAAAACCATTAGAACCAATGATTGTACATGGTAATAATGGTACTTCAGTTTTAGTAACTAATTTATAAGCACCTGCACGTAAATTAACCATTTCTTCTACATCACGTGATTTAATACCACCTTCTGGGAAGATAATATATGATAAACCATTTTTGATATTTCTAATAGCTTCTATCATACTTTTGGCAGCCGCTCTATCATTATCACGATCTAATGATATACAACCAAATGAATATTGACATTGCTTAATTATTGGATATTTAAATAATGATTTCTTACCAATAGCTGAACAAACTCTATTCATACCATACCAAGCTAAGAAAATATCCATATTTGATTTATGATTTGCATAACAAACGTAAGTTTCGTTAGGTACATTTTCTTTACCTATATACTCTACTTTTGTATTGCATAAAATTAAAATAAATTTTACAATATCACGAATTACTTTATATCTAATTTTACCAGTAATATTTTTGTTTTTTGTAGCACGTAAGAAAATAACTACAAATAATAAAAAGCTCAAGATTGATAAAATTATAGATAATACTGCCCATAAAAAATTAAACCATGGAGATAATGGTATAAAATTAAATAAATAACAGTATACAACTGATAATATTAAAATTAATAATAATGTAACCATAAATTACACTCTTTCGTATTGAGTATAATGAACTAAATCTGTTTCATTATCCCATACTAATTTAAATTCATCATAATTTATTTGTGGGAAATATTTATCTCCTTCATAATTTCCTTTTACAAATGAAATGAATAAATTATCAGCATATGGTAAAGTTAATTTATAAATAGTCGCTCCACCAACTACCCATAATTCATCTTTAAAATCTTTTACAAAACTAATAACATCATTTACAACAGTTGCATCTTCTAATGTTAAGTCAGTATTTAAACTTGCAACATAAATAGTTCCATATGGTAATGGTTTAGTTTTATAATATCCCTTTAATGAATAATATGTTTCTTCACCCATTAAAACAGTTTTACCAGCTGTACGATTCTTATAATAAACTAAATCTTCTTTAATATGCCAAGGCATTAAATTACCTTTACCAATTAAATTATCTTTAGTCATAGCCCAAATTAAATTAATCATTATACTGCCACCTTACCTTTAATACCTTTATGAGGATTATAATCAACTAATTCAAAATCTTCATATTTAAAGTCATAAATAGATTTTACATTAGGATTAATAATCATTTTAGGTAAACTTCTTGGTTCTCTTTTTAATTGTTTATCGATTTGTTCTAAGTGATTTAAATAAATATGTGCATCACCAATTGTATGAACAAAATCACCTAATCCTAAACCAGTAACTTGTGCAATCATCATAGTAAATAATGAATAACTTGCGATATTAAATGGTACACCTAAGAAAATATCAGCACTTCTTTGATATAATTGGCAGCTTAACTTTCCATCATTAACATAAAATTGCATAAAACAATGACATGGAGGTAAAGCCATATCCTTTATTTGTGCTGGATTCCAAGCTGAAATAATTAATCTACGAGATGTAGGATTATTTTTAATTTGATTAATTAAATCTTCTAATTGATCTACACCTGCAAAATCACGCCATTGTTTACCATAAACAGGTCCTAATTTACCCCATTTGGCAGCAAATTCATCACTTTCTTTAATCTTAGCCGCAAACTCTTCAATAGTTTCACCTTGATATTCTTCTGATTTTTGATATGCTGCATATGGCCAATCATTCCAAATTCTTACATCATTATCAACAAGATATTTAATATTAGTATCACCACTAATAAACCATAATAATTCATGAATAATACTCTTTAAATGAACTCTTTTAGTTGTTAATAAAGGAAAACCTTCACTTAAGTTATAACGCATTTGTTGACCAAAATACGAAATAGTTCCAGTTCCTGTTCTATCTTCTTTTTTAATACCGTTATTAAGTACGTTTTTACATAATTCTAAATATTGTCTCATATATACTCACCTATTTTACATAATATAAATTATTATATCATACTTTTTATATAATTTTATTATTTTTTATTTTAAAATAAGAACAAAAGTAATTAATTCAAAAATTTTCATTAATTACTATAGGCTAAAGCCTATTTTAAAAGATAATATTAGTTTCATTTAAGCACTAGGTACTATGTATCTAGTGTTTTTATCTTAAAGAGTGACTAATACTCTTTTAGGTATTGTTAGACCTCTACTCATTAAATAATTAATTTTATTATTTGTTGAGTTACATGTATTTATTGCTTTTTTATAAATGTTTAGTGCTGCATTTATATCTGCATTTATTATTCTTTTTTCTTTAGTTAGATACAAACTTCTTGTTATTCATTCTCCACTATAATTTCCTTTTATTATTGGATCATTATCATAAAAACTTGATTTTGATGTATATGATTCATTCATTACTATTGTCTTAATTCCTATCTGTTTACATTTAAATACTAGTTTATCTTTAAATCTAGATAAAGGTATTTGAATGAACGTTTGATTTATACGTCTTTTATCTTTACCTTTTAAATCTTCATTTTTAATTCCATATGTTTTAAGATAATTATTCCAACCTATAATTATTTCATCTATATTTTGTTCTTTAGCCTTATTTACTAGTGTTGATACAGCTTTATTTAGATAGTCTTCAACTTGTCTATTACGTTTATTATCTAGTTTTCTTAATCTTTTAGAATATTTCATTCCTTGTGGTAGTTTTGATTGATAATAAGCTTTTTGTTTATTATAAAACTGATTAATAGACTTTAAGTTTTTACCATCAATAATAAATGATTCATTATCTGTTGTTACACATGAAGCTAAATTAGATACTCCTAAATCTATAGCCATTGATTTAATTACATTTGATTTAGGATTTAGGTATTCACCTACTTCATATGTCAATTCAATTGTATAATCATCTCCTATAGTATTTGGAATGATTCTAAATTGGCGAATATTATATTTATATAATTCTTTTGGTATTTTAAAATATATATCAAATGATTCCTTTAATTCTGATTCCTTGATGAATAAATTTATTAATTCATCTTCAAATATTTTATTAAATATTTTACTTGTTCTAGCTAAATTAGATAAAGGTAATTTAATACATTTATGACCTTTATACCATATAGGTCTTATTTGATCTGTTACTAAAGGCATTAATGATTTTTTCTTCTTATATTTTGGAAAGCTTGCAAAATCATTATTTCCTTTACCTTTAAATGTATTATCTTCATTATGATATTTTATATATTTAGTCATATTATTATGAGCTATTCTAATTGTACATATTGATTGATATGTATTTAATATATGATAATTAGGGTTATATTTAATTATCCCATTTAATTCAAAATATGTACAAATTTGCTTATTCTTAAAATACTGTTGTCTAAGCTCATATAATGCAGAATTATATATATTCTTTGATATTCTACATAGTAATTTTAATAATTTCTTTTCATTTGAATTAGCTTTATAATGATATTTCATAGTTAAAAAATTCTTCATATTTTTCCTCCCTTCTATCAAAATAAAAACAAAAAAAGGTGAATAAAATGGTAAAGTAAAAAAAGATACTTTAACATATTATAAAATTCACCTTAAAATAAACCTAATAAATTTACCTGTATAACTATACTATAATTATATCATTTTTTATGAGAATTTTCAATAATCTAGACAGTATTTGAATATATAATTTATTATATATTTATAGAGATATACAATTTCCTAAATAATAAAAAAAGTGTGATTTCTCACACCTTATATTTTAAAATTCAATTTTTTCTACTGGTCTATCTAAATAAATCTTTTCAATAGAAACTCTTTCTCTTTCTTCTTTAGTGAAGATTGATACGATAATATCATGTAAATCGATTAAAACCCATTCAGTTTCTTCACCTTCTGTACCACGTACATTATAACCAGCTTTTAAAGCTTCTTCTTTAATATAATCTACACCAGCACTAGCTTGTCTTAATGAATCAACAGTTGCAAGAACCATTTCATCAAAGAATGGTGAAAAACCCTTCATATCATATATTAAAACATCTTTAGCTTTAACTTTTCCTAAGCTATCTATAACAATTTCTCTTAAACTCATACTACTCACATAACCCCTTATAATATTCTAATACCTCTAATTGCATTGGATGAGGTGTTTTTTGCTTACGCGATATATATTCTACCACAAAACGACTTGATTCGTAAATAGCTTTATTTAGATTTCCTTCTAATAGAATTCCTCTAACCTTAATACAATCATCATAAGTACGATTTTCTTCAGTATAATCACTAATTAAGATTATTTCTTCTAATTTAGACATACCAACTCTACCAAATACATGATTACGAATTGCATTATATACATCTATATCATTTCCAATAAATTTTAAATAATACTCTGCAGAACCATATGAATGATATAAAACAGGATACTTTTCACATTCTAATTTATCTTCTTCACTTAATAACGTATTAATATATTCAATACTATCATTCTTACAAAAATCATGTAAATAACCAGCTATAATGGCTTTTTCAGGATCAACACCATAAATTTCAGCTAAGTATTTAGCCATTTTAGCTACACCTAAAGAATGTAAATATCTTCTTTGATCATCCTTATGTTTTTCTAAAATTAATGATTTAATATTATCCAATAATTGCATTAGTTAAATAAACCTCCGTTTTATCTAAATGTTTAACTTTAACCTTACAATTACCATTAATTTGAACAAAACCAAATCCACTAAACCAAATATCTTTTTTGCCGTTAATATTATACGCTACATCAGTATAATTAACTTTATCGATATCTTCTAATGTAGGTGGAGTTAATAATTTTCCTAATTGTTCATTATATAATTCTTCTACTCTAGAAGTCTTACATCTATGAATATATAAATTTTTTGATGCATATACAGTTACTGATACTGTCTTATCACATTCAAATGATAAACTAGCTAAACCAGCTAAAAAAATAGAATTTTCATTTGTAATTTGATATGTGATTGGCTTTAATTCAGCATTAGGAATAATCTTATTATATGAAACAGGTAATAATTGATTTAATACATCCTTTTCATTAATTAAACCTGGTGTATCAACAAATGCACAATTATCATTAAAATAAGGGATTCTAATTTCATTTAAAGTTGTACCAGGAATGATAGATGTTGCAATAACATCATCATTTAATGATGTAGTACGCTTTAATAATGCATTAATAACACTTGATTTACCAACATTAGCGCAACCAACAAAATATACATCTCTTTCTTTACGAGCCATATCAATAGTTTGAATTAATTCATCCATATAATAGCCTTTTTTAGCTGAAGAAATACCAATAGCTAAAACCTTAAAGAATTTCTTTTGACATTCTTTACTTATCCATTCAACTATTTTTTGATGGTTAACACTCTTTGGTAATAAATCCACTTTATTAGCTACAATAATTACATCTTTATCTTTTAATCTTTCAATCATCATATCATTAAAAGTAGATTTAAATGCAAATATATCAACAATAAAAACCATTAAGGCTTTTTTCTTAACTACATTATCAATTACTTTTTCATAATCTTTATTAGATGCAACAATTTTTGGTAATTCATTATAATGCATCATTCTAAAACATCTTTTACATGTAGTACTATCTAATTTTAACTGTGGAATAAAACCAGCTTTTTCAGGTTCAGTATCCTGTAGATAAGCTCCACAACCATTACATTTCTTTAAAATCATCTTTATCACCTACATATTCTAATAATTTATCATTATATAATTCTGGCATTTTTTTCTTAATTCTTTTTAAAAAGAATCTTTCTAATTTTCTATTTATCTTAGTAGTCCATACTTCTGTTTTACGGTCAATAGCTTTAACAATAATTGTATAAAGCTTACATCTTTTACTACCAAATACATCAGTCATTATTTGGTCACCAATTTCTAATACTTCATTTCTATCATACTTACGACTAGCAAGCTTTAAAGCTCTCTTTAAACCCTTTTTAAGAGGCTTTTGAGCGTATTTAACATATTTAACACCTAATTGTTCTGCAAAATATTCAACACGATATTTCTTAGAATTAGATACAATAATAACTTCAAATCCTATTTCAGTAACCATCTTTAACCAATTATATAATTCAGGTGTTGGATCAGTTTCTTTATAAGAAATTAAAGTATTATCTAAATCTGTTAGAATAAGTCGAAATCCTTTTTCATATAATTCAGTGTATGGAATATCATTAATTGTTTTGTAATATTTATCTGGAATTAATTTCTTTATCATAATTAGTACCTCTTTTCTATTATACCTTATTTCCATACTTTTTTAAATAAAGGAGATTAAAAAATGTTAATATTCTTACTTCCATTATTCGGAGCCATTAAAAGTGAATCATATCCACCTAAATTAACTCCTGAAGAAGAAAAAACTTACCTTGAAGCATTCATAAATCATCATGATGAGAATGCAAGAGCCAAACTAATAGAACATAATTTAAGATTAGTAGCTCATATATCTAAAAAGTACGAAAACACCTTTGAAGATAAGGACGATATCTTATCTATTGGTATTATTGGATTAATTAAAGGTGTTGATTCATTCCAAATCAACACTAATAATAAACTTGCAACATATGTAGCTAGATGCATAGAAAATGAAATCTTAATGCATCTAAGAGCTAATAAAAACAAACGAAACTATATTTACCTACAAAAACCAGTTTCAATTGATAAAGACGGTAATGAGGTTGAATTATTAGATCTATTAGAAGATAAATCTATAGATATACTTGCAAATTACGAGAAAAAAGCCCAAACTAAAGACCTACATGAAGCCTTAAAAACATTAACTTCTCGTGAATTTGACATAATATCTAGAAGATATGGAATAGGTCGAGACATTGAAACTCAAAAAGAAATAGCTAGTAAACTTAATATATCTAGAAGCTATGTCTCTAGAATAGAAAAAAGAGCCTTACTTAAACTCTACTTTCTCTTAAAAAAATAAATGGACTGAAAAGTCCATTATTTTAATTCAATTAATTCAACTCTATGTTCTTTACCATTTTCAGCTGCAATAATAAATGTATCTCCTACATTTCTACCAGAAATAGCCTTACCTAATGGTGAGTCATTACTGATTTTACCAGAAAATGGGTCTGCTTCAATTGTACCAACAATTTGGAAAGTTTTAGTAATGTTTAAATCAATATATTTAACAGTTACTGTGTTAACTTCCATAATTTTAGCATATTTTAAAATATTTTCTATTTCTAAAATACGAGCTTCAATATTAGCTTGTTGTTCTCTTGCAGATGAGTAATCAGCATTTTCAGATAAGTCACCTTGATCACGTGCTTCTTTAATTGCTTCTCTAATTTTTATACGGTCAACTGTTTTTAGTTTCTCTAATTCAGCTTTTAATTCTTCATAACCCACTTTTGTTAATTCAACAATTTGATCTTTTTTTGTCATAATCAAAACCTCCGTTTATACGCTTTTTTATTATATAAAAAATTTAAAGAAAAATCAACTAATATTTTTCATTATAATTAATACTTCTTAATTCTTTTTGAACTCTTCTATAGTTTGGATAAATAGATTCTAAGTGTCTATAATATTCTTTTTGATGATTTGGAACTTTAAAATGTGCACATTCATGATAAATAACACTTAAAATATATTTTATATCATACTTAGCAAGTCTAATATTTAAACATATTTTATTTTGTTTTGTATAACATTTACCAAAAAATGTTTTAACATATTTATAAAAAATTTCAGTGTTTTTAAGATTAAATTTATTAAATATGTCATCTTTATATTGATTAACTATAAGTATTAAACCATCTTTATAGAACTTAACGATATTTTTATTAATATCCGATTCTTTAATATATTCTACTATAAATTCATTTTCATAAATATAAACTAAATTATTAGTAGATTTCTTTAAAACTAGATTATATTTAACCCCTAAATAATGAATACTATTATCCTCTATACTTTTTTTAGTTATTAATTTAGAAATTACACCTATATTTCTTTTAATTAAATCAGTTAACATATTATCACTCATTTTAAGTGGAGTGGTAATAACTATTACACCATCTTTAACTCTCATATAAGTTTTTTTATTTCTTTTTTTAAGTATAACTTCCACCTTATACTCAATACCATTTACTACGATTATTTTCATTATGCTAACCTTAATAAATCGTTAATCTCAAAAGGATAATCTGAATAAATATGAACTATTTGTCTAGGATGACGTGCAGCATCTAAGCTAACACCATCTTTATCAAAAATCTCGCCTATTTTAATGATTTCATTATGATTTGGTCCAAATACCTCTAAATTAGTATTAGGTAAGAAATAATTACGTTGTTCAATAGTAACTAATTTAGTATCCTTATTATAATCTAAAACTATACCAACAAAGTCTTTAGAAGGTAAAGTAAGATTTAAATCATATAATTGTTCTTGAACTGTTGGTAACCCTTTTAAGAATCCTGTTGATGTAAGTCGGTTTTCAGCCTTTGCAATTAATCCTTCATAAAAGTTATAATCTTTTAATGTATTATTATTTACATCATCTATAATAGTACGATAAGCTTTAACTATTGTCGCGATATAATGTAGACTCTTCATTCTACCTTCAATCTTAAATGAATTAATACCTAATTTCATTAATTCTGGAATTAACGATATTGCACATAAATCTTTACTACTCATCGCAAAATAATCGCCTTCTGGATTAATTAATTCTTCATTACAATATAAATCATAATTCCATCTACAACTATGAGCACATCCACCACGGTTAGCATCTCTATTAGTCATATTATTAGATAACATACATCTACCACTATAACTTACACACATACCACCATGAATAAATACTTCTAAATCGATATCAGTATTTTCTCTAATATATTTAATCTCTTCTAGTGATAATTCTCTACCTAAAACTACTCTATCAGCACCTAAATCTTGATAGAATCTAACAGCTTCTAAATTTAATGTAGAAGTTTGAGTAGATACATGAGCTTCCATTGTTGTATGTTCTTTAACTAGTTTTAAAATAGTTATAGATGAAGCAATAACAGCATCAACTCCAGCACCTTCTAAAGCTTTTAAATATTCTAAAATATCATCAGTATCTATTTCATGCATAACAATATTACATGTTACATGTACTTGCGCACCATGTTCATGAGCAAATCTACAACCTTCAGTTATATCTTCAATCGTAAAATTAGATGCACGTGATCTAAGTGAAAACTTAAGTCCTCCTATAAATACTGCATCCGCACCATATAATACGGCAATCTTTAATTTCTCTAAATCTCCTGCAGGAGCTAATAATTCAACCATAATTAAAACTCCTCCTTATTATAGATACTATCTTGATATGTAAATCCATCTTTTATATCTAAATTTAACAATGAAATGTGTTCTAACGCTTGATTTAAAGTATATTCTTCATTTATATATTTTTTAAATATATCTAAAACACTAATATAGTCTTTAATATTTAATCTAAATGATTCAAAATAAGCATATTTTAAATCTAATTCTTTAATTAGAGAAAGTAAACTAATTAAATAACTACGATAAATAAATGTACCATATTCATTTTCAACAATTGGATAACTATCTTTACGAGTAGATTCAACTAATCTCATATTTTTCATATCAATTTTTCTATCAATTTTTTCAGTATATAAAGATACTAATTTACGTCTTGAATGTAACATTAATCTGTACCCAAATACTTGATAAAATGTACTTATACCAGTTTTTGAAATGATTTTCTTTAAATCGGCTACAGTAATTTCATTACTTAAACCAATTGAATCAAAACCATAATCATAATAATTTTTAGCATCTAAACTATTAGTAATCATAGTAATAGGATCATATATAGTTTTATTAATTAATTCATTAGCCTTAAGTACTCTAGCTAATCCTAAATCAGTAATGTAATATAATACATCTAAGTCTTTATATTTTAATAATTCTATACTTAAAGTTTCTACTTCTTTAGAATGAACCATTAAATTAAACATTAATATAGGCTTAATATTTAAATTAAGCATCTTATTAATATTTTCTTTTGATATTAATTCATATGGTAACATTATATGGTCACTATATTTAGATAATAATTCTAATTCATTAATATCATTTATCTTAGTAACAATTCTCAATTTAAATCACACCTAACTCTTTTAAATATTTGTTTAATTCTTTTCTGTTTTTAAATACTTTAGCATTTTTAGCATTATTAACTACTTCTAACATATGTTTTCTTCTTTTTTTAGTCCGACCATTAAATAAAACCCACATCAAGAAAGAAAAATTTAATCTTTCCTTACAGCCACTTGCCATATCTGGTCTAGAAGAATTTTTATATGTTTTATAACGTTTAATAACACCTATTAAACAAGTTAATCGATTATATTTTAAATATATAACTAAATCAGCTTGTTCGTAACGTTTAGGTGATATTCTAAAATAATTTCCATCAATCACCCATGAATCATTAGTATCTAAAAATTCATCAACAATATTATTAAACTCTAATCTATCTCTTTCTGCCCAATTACTTAGGAAATTTAATGAATCCATATGTAATACTGGTAGATTATAAAATTTTCCTAATTGTTTACATAGTGTAGATTTACCAGCACCTGAAAAACCTATAATTTGTATTTTCATATAGACTCCTAAACGATAAAAACCCATGTAAACATGGATTTTTTATTTTTTAATATCTAAAGGCTCCTTTATTTTTACCTTTACCCTTTTTAACCTTTTGTTGGCCACCCATACCATTAAAGTTACCAGCCTTCATTTGGTTTTGCATTCTTAAAGCATCAGCTTCAGACATACCATTCATTTGTTTCATTGTTTTACGCATTTGAGCTAAAGATTCTCTTAATTTATTAACTTCTTGAACACTTCTACCAGAACCTTTGGCAATTCTTTCACGACGTTTATAATCTTTATCGATTAATTCTGGATGTTTTCTTTCTTGTTCAGTCATTGAGTAAATAATACATGCAACTTTATCAAATGCGTTATCATCTACATTTGCCATAGCTTGTTTCATGTTTTTCATACCAGGTAAGAAACCTAAAATCTTACTGATTGAACCCATCTTTTTAATCATAGCGAATTGTTTTAACATATCGTTATAATTAAATTGATTTGACATCATCTTTTCAGCCATAGACATCATTTCATCTTCATCAATATTTTCTGTAACTGTATCGATTAATGATAAAACATCACCCATACCTAAAATACGATCAGCTAAACGATCTGGATAGAAAATTTCCATTGCATCTAACTTTTCACCTGTTGACATGATTTTAATAGGAATACCTGTCATTTCTTTAATAGATAATGCAGCACCACCACGAGTATCACCATCTAACTTAGTTAAAATACAACCAGTAATATTTAATCTTTCATGGAACGCTAAAGCTACATTTACAGCATTTTGACCAGCCATCGCATCTACTGTAAGTAAAATTTCATGAGGTTGTGCAATCTTAACGATATCTTCTAATTCTTGCATTAAATCATCATTAATCTCTAAACGACCAGCTGTATCGATAAATACTAAATTATATCCTTCTTCTTTAGCTTTCTTTAAACCTTCAGTAACAATTTTTTGTGCAGAAACTTTAGTACCCATTTCAAATACAGGTACATCAATTTGTTTACCTAATGTTACTAATTGGTCTACAGCTGCAGGTCTATAAATATCTGCAGCAATTAACATAGGACGTTTCTTTAATTTTTTACGATAGAATAAAGCCATTTTACCTACCGCAGTAGTCTTACCAGCACCTTGTAAACCTACAGCCATAACAACCGTCATACCAGATGAGGCAAAACTTAATTCAACAGCTTCATCACCTAATGTTCTTTTTAATTCTTCTCTAACGATTTTAACTACTTGTTGACCAGGATTTAAACCTTTTAAAATGTTTTCACCTAAAGCTTTTTCTTTAATGTTAGCTAAGAATTTTTTAGTAACTTTATAGTTAACATCGGCTTCAAGTAAAGAAAGTCTAACCTCTCTTAACATTTCATCAATATCAGTTTCGTTTAATTTACCTTTACCAGTAATACGGCGTAAGCCCATTTGTAAACGAGAGCTTAAATTATCAAATGCCATAAATATCACCCTTTTATAATTTCTAAAATATTTTCTTTTACATTTGAATCAATTTCTAATTGTTCAATTGTTTTAATCTTCTTTAATAAACCTAATTTAAGTTCATAATCTTCAAGGTTTTTTATAACCTTTTTTAGTTGATCATGAACAGCATTTCTAGATATTTCATGATTTTCTGCAATTTCACTAATTGAAAAATCATCAAAATAATATTCTTCGAAATATTCTTTTTGCTTATCTGTTAATAATTCGAAATATAAATCATATAATTCGATTAACTCTACTCTATTATCGATAGTCATAATTAATCCTCAAAGAAATCTGCAAATAAGCCATATAAGTATTGTTCGATATCAAATACTTCTAAATCTTCTACTGCTTCACCTAAGCCAATGTATTTAATAGGAATGCCCATTTCATGACGAATAGCCAAAACAATACCACCTTTTGATGTACCATCTAGTTTTGTTAAAATAACACCAGTTACATCAGTAGCTTCTTTAAACGCTTTAGCTTGGCTCATTCCATTTTGACCAGTTGTTGCATCAATTACTAATAATGTTTCATCTGGACAACCAGGGCAAACATTTTCAATAACTCTACGCATTTTAGCTAATTCATTCATTAAGTTAACTTTATTTTGAAGTCTACCAGCTGTATCACATAATAATAAATCATAGTTTTCTTCTTTAGCTTTTTTACATGCTTCAAACATAACACTTGATGGATCTGAACCAGCTTCTTTAGTTACAATATCAACACCAATACGTTTTGCCCATACAGTTAATTGTTCGATAGCCCCCGCACGGAATGTATCACCTGCAGCTAATAAAACTTTTTTACCTTGTTTTTTATATGAATGAGCAATTTTTGCAATACTTGTAGTTTTACCAACACCGTTAACACCTACAAATAAAACAACGCTTAATTCATCTTTCTTTAAATCAAGGTTGGCGTTAACAATTTCACCATTTAAGTATATTTCAAACATTTTATCCATAATGATTTCTTGAAGTAATAATGGATCAGTAATCTTTTTATTATATACTTCGTCTCTTAAATCATCTATAAAATCAATAACTGTATCAACACCAATATCAGCCATAATAAATATTTCTTCTAATTCATCAAATAATTCATCATCAATTTTTGAACTCTTAGATAAGATTTCTTTTAATGTAGATAATGCGCCTTCTCTAGTTTTATGAAGACCCATTTTATATTTCTTACTTTTTTGTTTATCTTTTCTTTTAAATAAATCAAAAAATCCCATAATATCAACTCCGTATCGCGTTGTATTATATCATAATCTATTATTCTATTCAAGAATAATAAGAATAAATAAAGACCTAATTCAGCTGAATTAGGCCTTAAGATTAAATAATATTTAAATTTATTTTAGTAACAGTGTGCTTTTTCTTCATTTCTAATATAAATGCTTTATTAACTAACATTTTTGATTCATTATTTCCATCTGATGGATTTTGGTTTTGAGTGCCATCTTTTCCTTGACTATTACTACCATCCATTCCGCCATTACCATTGTTATCTGGCATAGTATCATTTCCACCTATTGTAGGGTTATTATTTGAACCATTGTTATTCCCGCCGTTTGTTCCATTGTTATTATCTGGCATGTTGTCGTTTCCACCTAATGTTGGGTTATTGTTTGATCCATTGTCATTTGATCCATCATTAGAGTCATTGTTATTATCATTCCCACCTAATGTTGGATTGTTGTTAGAATCATTATTGTTTGACCCATTATTATTTCCACTATCATTAGAACCATTAGGTGATTTATTTAATTGTTTGATATGTACATCTAACGCTGAGTTACTGTATTTAATATGCTGAATCTCATAGTTTACTTTTGATTCTTCAGCAGGCATTACTAATACAATTAAATACATATCGTTAAAGAATTTATCATCATATTTTAACTTATCCCCAAAAGAAGATGATGTTTGATGTGTTTCTTTAAACTTTTCAATTTCTGATTTAGACTTTAACTGATAATAACCTTTTGTTTCAAAATCACCTATATCAAAATCACAATATACTGTTGAGTATTTGTTAGAACAACCAACAAATACTAATAAAAGTAATAACATAACAATTATGCTATATACGCGTTTCAAAATATTCCTCCAAATATCATTTTCTACTTTTTATATAGAAATATAAAGTTACAATTGATGATATTAAAAACACCAAACTAAATATTAAGAATATAAACATGTAGTTGTTAATATTATGGATATATCTAAATAAATTTATACTAAACAAAATAACAAATATACTAAGTAAAATTACATTAATAATTAAAACTATATTTAAAATATATGTCTTTTGAGTAGTTATATAATTACCATCTATATTTTCTTTAATTGTTTCATTTATGTTATTTACATCGCCTGTATAAGGTACCTGTTTATTTACCATTTTACATAGATTAAAATCATTAGCCATAATAATTACCTATACCCAATTCAGTATGTTCTTTAATTAAATCTACTTCATTAATCTTAAATTCATAAGATAAATATTTATATTTTAAACCATTACTATTCTCTTTATATTTTTCTATAATAGTTTTACTTACTATAGTATCACTAATTAGGTATTGAATAGTTTTAGTATATTTTTCATTTTTATAAATTATTGTAAAAACATCTTTATCTTTTTTATTATCATGATAACAAGTATATTCAACAGGAATAAAATTATAATTAAAACTATTAAGAACATTAATCTTTACATATTTTTCAAAAACAATTGAAGCTTCACTACTCTTAATATTATTATTTTCACTAACTTCATAAAAGATAATTGATCTTTCATCTTCTTTTATATACATTAATGTATCTTTTTCTTTTTCAAAGGTTTCCCATTTAGTAAACCCTAGTTCTTGATCATGTTTTATATATGATTCTGTTTTAATCTCTTCATCATCATATTTTTCATGACCTTTTAATGTATATGTAAAATCAAAATCTAAATCTTTAGTAATAATAGAATGATGAATCAATTCCTTAAATGAAGACATAAATTCTGTATATTCAACTTCATTTTTATATTTATTTACTTTTTCACATGAACATAATGATAAAGATAAAATTAAGATTAACATTGATATAAAAATTCTTTTTTTCATATAATCACCCTTAAAATAATTATGCTTCTAATTTATCTATCATATCAAGAAATAATTCTTTTGAATAAAAACTTAAATTTTCATTTTTAAAAATGAATTTTTGTGCATCATCTTTTACTTGTTCAAAATCTATTGTCTCAATTTTCTCTTTTAACATTTTCTTTAATACATCTATATTAAAGGTATCATTTCTCGTTATTTTTCCAGTTTCTATCAATTTATTTTTTAAATATAAAATATTAGGTTTAATTTTTCTTGAAGTAAAAAATAAGAAATCATAGTAATCTCTACCTTTTACGTGGTTTTTATACGTTCTACATAATATTGCGTGCAATTTACCCGCAAATAAGCTTGGTAAATCTAAAACGGATACTGATGCAAATTCAGGCATATCAATCCACTTATTTTCTTTATTAAAACCTATTGACGGATTACAATCCACTTCAAATTTAACTTTTATATTTTCATCTTTATGTAATAGTTTTGTCAATTCTTCATCAAGTTTTAGAGAGATAAATGTTTGATATGTATTTAATTTAGCAAAAGCACTTTCTATTGGAGTTTCAATTTTTTTTACTTTACTAGATACTTGAAGTTCAAATCCATAAGAGGAAGCTACAGATTCTATAGATTTTAAATAAGGTTTCAAAACAGCATATTTAAACCTATAAATCTCTATAAAACCTATTTTTGGTAAATAATTTAAAAAATATTAAAAAAAGTTTATATGTCCAATATTTTGTGCATAACTTGTGTTATACTACGCATAGAAGGTGGTGAATTCTATGTATACGTATAAAGTTATGATACATCCAAATAATAAACAAGCTACTAAGATTCGTCGTACATTAAATAAATGTATA
>JBGVFV010000120.1:0-1555 GCA_045121295.1 Candidatus Pelethenecus sp. | reverse complement strand
CTGACAAGGAATTTCGCTACCTTAGGACCGTTATAGTTACGGCCGCCGTTTACTGGGGCTTAAGTTCATACCTTCGCTTGCGCTAAGTATTCCCCTTAACCTTCCAGCACCGGGCAGGCGTCAGCCCCTATACATCAGCTTACGCTTTAGCAGAGACCTGTGTTTTTGCTAAACAGTTGCTTGGGCCTATTCTCTGCGGCCTGCTCTCGCAGGCACCCCTTCTCGCGAACTTACGGGGTCAATTTGCCTAGTTCCTTAACTGCAATTCTTCCGCCGGCCTTAGGATTCTCTCCTCATCTACCTGTGTCGGTTTGCGGTACGGGCACTACTTCTCTCTCTAGATGCTTTTCTTGGAAGCATGGAATCATGTACTTCGGCCTATATGGCCTTCCCCATCACGCCTCAGAATTGTTACAGCGGATTTGCCTACCGTAACTCCCTAAACGCTTAGACTAGCATTTCCAATCGCTAGCACACACTATCCTTCTCCGTCACACCCTCGATAATAACGATGGTAGTGGTATCGGAATATCAACCGATTGTCCATCGCCTACGCCTTTCGGCCTCGGCTTAGGTCCCGACTAACCCTCAGCGGACGAGCCTTCCTGAGGAAACCTTAGATATTCGGCCTGTAGGATTCTCACCTACATCTCGCTACTAATGCCAACATTCTCACTCGTAATCAGTCCACCGCTCCTTACGGTACGACTTCAGCCCGATTACGACGCTCCCCTACCGCTTGCTTACGCAAGCCCGTAGCTTCGGTGGTAAGTTTGAGCCCCGGACATTTTCGGCGCAGGATCTCTCGACTAGTGAGCTATTACGCACTCTTTAAATGAGTGGCTGCTTCTAAGCCAACATCCTAGTTGTCTTAGAAATCCCACATCCTTTTCCACTTAACTTACACTTTGGGACCTTAGCTGACGATCTGGGCTGTTTCCCTTTTGACCACGGATCTTATCATTCGTAGTCTGACTGCCGGACTTAATGTATATGGCATTCGGAGTTTGATAAGGTTCGGTAAGCGATATGCCCCCTAGCCCATTCAGTGCTCTACCTCCAGTACTCATATCACCTCACGCTAGCCCTAAAGCTATTTCGAGGAGAACCAGCTATCTCCGAGTTCGATTGGAATTTCTCCGCTATCCACAGCTCATCCCATGGTTTTTCAACACCAACGTGGTTCGGTCCTCCACGGGGTTTTACCCCCGCTTCAACCTGGCCATGGATAGGTCACCCGGTTTCGGGTCTACAGCATGCAACTAGTCGCCCTATTAAGACTTGGTTTCCCTTCGGCTCCGTACCTTAAGTACTTAACCTTGCTACATACCGTAACTCGTTGGCTCGTTCTACAAAAAGCACATCATCACCCTCATAAGGGGCTTTGATCGGTTGTGGGCACACGGTTTCAGGTTCTCTTTCACTCCCCTCCCGGGGTTCTTTTCACCTTTCCCTCACGGTACTGCTTCACTATCGGTCATCAGGTAGTATTTAGCCTTGGGAGGTGGTCCTCCCTGCTTCCCACAAGGTTTCACGTGTCTCGTGGTACTCTGGA
>JBGVFV010000119.1:0-59728 GCA_045121295.1 Candidatus Pelethenecus sp. | reverse complement strand
GGATCAAACTCTCCATAAAATTTATGTTTTGTTTTTTTGTTTACCTTTTGCTCATTCTTTTAGTATCTACTATAAGAATTGTATTGTTTATTTCTTATATACTATTGTTCGTCATATACAGTTTTCAAAGACTAATTTGTTTCGCACTGAACATAGTGCTTTTTCATTATACACTTATTAAAATTATTTTGCAAGTACTTTTTTAAAACTTTTTTAATTTTTTTACACTTTTTTATTTTTTTGCTTATTTTTACGTTTTTTTACATTAAAATTAGTAAAAATTCTACAAAAAATAAGGGAAGACACTCCAATCTTCCCTATAATTGATATCTAAACACACTATTTATTATATACGAATATATAATTTATAAATATATAGATATATTATTTATCACTCATGATAGTAACTAATTCTTTAAATTCTTCTTTGTAATAATCATTAATTACATTTGTACGATTTAATCTTTCAAATAAATTATTATAACTTGCGTTACCTTTATAACTACTATTTCTTAATAATAAACCAAATTCTACAACACAAGATGCAAAAATATAATCATTTTCACTAACTAGACCTATATTATTTATTTCTTTAATTTCTTCTATTTGTTCCATTGTTTTTGAATCTTTATATCTTAAAATAGATTTAAATATATAATCACTAGCTAAAAACTTTTTAGTTGGAACTATTTCATACATAGCTATAGTTGTATGACCTGAACCAATCTCACCTGCATCAGTTTCAGAATTATTAAACTCTTCTTCTGTTAAAAGTTTATTTTCATAACCTAATAATCTATATTCTTTAACCGCTTGACTATTAAACTCAATTTGAATTTTCGTGTCATTAGCTACAGTATTTAAAACTCCACCCAATTCTTCTACAAACACTTTTTTAGCTTCTAATAAATTATCAATATAATATGCATTTCCATTGCCATTACTAGCTAATGTTTCCATCTTATTATGTTTAGTATTTCCCATACCAAAACCAAAGACTGATAAATAAACTCCACTTTCACGTTTATGACTGATTAATCTTTCTAATTCTCCTTCAGTAGTAACACCAACATTGAAATCACCATCAGTAGCTAATAATACTCTATTATTTCCATTTTCAATAAAGTATTTTTCAGCTAAACGATAAGCTTTTTGAATGCCACCACTTCCATTAGTAGAACCATATGCCTCTAATTCCATAACAGCTTCTACTAACTCCTCTTTATTAGAACCATTTACACCATCAGCTACAACCCTAACACCAGAAGCATATGTAACAATAGAAACAGTATCATTTTCACCAATATTATCCATAAATAATTTGAAAGCTTGTTTCAATAAACCTATTTTATTATCACTATTCATAGATCCAGAAACATCAATTAAGAACACAAAATTATTTTTAGTATCATCCATTTCTATATCTTTAGCCTTAACTGCAATTGAAGCTAAATAATGTTCAGTATTCCATGGACAAACATCTAATTCTAATATACTAGTTAACGCATTGTCAGTTTCATTTTTATAAGAATAATTAAAATAATTTAACATTTGTTCAATAACAACAGCATCACTATTTATATATGAACCACTTTTTATTAATCTTCTTAAATTAGAATATGCATAAGTAGATGAATCTAAAGAAAAACTTGATAATGGTTCTTTATCTGCATCTTTATAATCATTTTCTATAATTTCTTTATACTCTTCTAAATATTCATCATATGAATCATAATGTGCATCAGGCATCATCGCCCCACTACAACCACTCATTAAAACTATAACAATAAAACTTAAAAATAAACATATAAACTTTTTCACAATTTTTAGCCTCCTATAATGAAGCTAATCTTTTTTTATTAGCTTCTCATTTTCTAAAAATTGTTCATATGGAATAAATTCATTTTTATCAAGTGATTTAATCATGTCACCTTTTGTTTTTAACACATCAACATTAATAGGAATTAATATGAAAATATCACTTCTATCATTAATTAATTTAATAGGAATATAACTAATTAATAAACCATATCCTATTAATTCTTCATTAGGATTATCAATAACAAATTCTAATTCAATAATTTCTTCATCATTATGAATATCATAACCTATCATTTCAGTATCTAGCTTTTCTTTTAATGAATCAACATATAAATAAAACTCATCATTTAAAACAAAGTCTTGATCAATATAGTATATAACTTCATAATTAGAATTTATAACCCAATTTTCTGATTTTGATTGTAATTCTTCTTTTTCAAATCTATAAAATATATTATCTTTAAAATTTTGAGGTAGATAAGCTCCATATTCAACATCGTTAATAATTAAAGACTTATCATAATTATAAATAACACCATCAATTCCAATCATATCTTCGTTAGGTGACAATGATCCACATGAAGTAATGCTAATTAGAATAATCATCAAAAGTAAAACACCAAACATCTTTCTCATTGTTCTACACCTCTTATTCCTATATAAACAATTTCATAGGAGATTTCTACGCCACTATAGGATTCAAAATTAATCAATGAATTTTTAGGTTTTAATTCTAGAATAAATACATCAGTAGAATCATCATATATAATTTGTCTATTTATATATGTAATTTCACTTTTAGAACCATTAGTATTATTATAAAATAATCTAACTGTAAACAATGCTTTAAACTCTAAATCAAGTTCTGTCAGTTCTTCTACTCTAATATATAATACTAATTTTTCATCCTTAAATTCTGATTTATAGGAATCTATAACAAAGTAAGAATTAAAGTCTTCAACAGATATAGTACTCTCTACAGGTTTTTCATATAACGAAATTCCTAAAGAAACTAACAACACAAAAGAAATCACACCTAAAACAATACTTAATATAATAGGAAGTTTTCTAGTTTTAATCTCCACTTCTTTTTTAGGCTTAACTTGTGTAATCAACTCATCAATACTAACATTAAGCGTACTGGCCAGTAATTCTAAAGATTGGATATCTGGTAATGTTTCACCAGTTTCCCATTTAGAAACCGCTTTGTTGGTAACCTTAAGTCTTCTACCAAGCTCATCTTGTGTCATATGAAGTTCTTTTCTCTTTTGATAAATGAATTCACCAAATTTGTACTTATCCATAAGACTCATCTCCTAACTTCATTATAATATATATAAATAATATTGTTGCTAGAACGTTATCTCTCAACGAGAGAATCGCACATTTTTATATATAAATTATATCATTATTATATAGTTTTTAAAGAAAAAAGAGTGTTTTTTAGCCAAAACACTCTAAATATACTATTTTTTTAATAATTCTAATTCTTCAGACGTTAATTCTCTATATTCACCTAATTTTAAATCACTTGGTAAAGAGATAGGTCCAAATTCAATTCTTTTTAATGTTAACACTTCCATACCTAACGCTTGCATCATTCTTTTAACTTGATGATATTTACCTTCTTTTATGGTTATTCTACCTTTATTAGGTTCTAATAATTCAAAAGTAGCAGGCATACATTTATATCCATCATCTAATGTTATACCTTCAGCAAAATATTTATGATAAGCTGGTTTAAATGTTCCACTAAATGTTAACTCATAAACTTTATCAACATGTTTAGTTGGAGATAATAATTTATGAGCTAATTTTCCGTCATTAGAAATCAATAATAATCCAGTTGTGTCTTTATCTAATCTACCAACTGGGAATAATCCTCTATTCTCATGACCATCTATTAAATCTAAAACAATTGGATCTCTACTATCATAAGTAGCACTTACATATCCTTCAGGTTTATTTAAAATAAAATATAACATTTTCTCATAATGTAATTCTTGATCCAAAAATATAATCTCATCATTTTCTTCATCTACTTTAAAATCGTCATTAGTTATAGTTTCACCATTCACCATAACATAACCTTTTCTGATGAATTCTTTAACTTCTTTTCTAGAACCATAACCTAAATGAGCTAACATTTTATCTAATCTCATAATTCCAACTCCTTTACCTCTCTAAAGTCATCAAAAACATGAATATCATTTTTTAATAATATTATAACATATTCTCTACAAAGATATGCATCAACAATATAAGTATGACTATTACCTATATAACATTCTTTAGCAATACCCATCTTAAGCATTGGATAAATTAATTTTTCATAATGTTCACTTAAATGAGGATTCTTAGTTGAAAAATGCTTAGGCATATGATAAATAACTTCTTTATCATCTTTTACTGATTTAAATGTATAAATATGTTCAGTAAATCTATCTTCCACATCAAATTCTTCTTCAATACTATGAACAAATGTTATTTTAGATAATGGAGCTCCTGCAAAGATTAATTTAAATCTTTTTTCCGCCAATACTCGACCAAAACAACCATTAGGATTTACAGGAGTATTTGAATTTAAATCTAAATCCAAATATTCTTGTTTTTCTTTTCCATAAGCACAAACTGAATGAGTTGGATGCATACTTCTTTCAAAACCAGGTGTATTAAGTGCTATATTTGTTAAGGCTCCAACACAAGATTCAGTATTTGCACAATCAAATACTTGATTATCCATTTTCATAGTAGCCCAACTATGTGTAGGGAAAACAATTAAACCATCAGTAACATATTCTGTTAAACTTTTAATAATCGTTTCACCTTTAATATTACCAAAACTTTTTAAACTTGAATGAATTAAAATATTATCTGTAGAACTAATTCCTGCATTTTTTAAATCAAAAATAATATCTTCTTCAGTAGTATTTAGCAATTTAATTGTAGACTTAAAATACTTTTCTTGGAAATTAACAGCCTTTAATATCTCTTCTTTAGAAAAGTACTTATTTGATACTATTAACTTTTCTTCATCTTCATCTCTTTTTATTATCGCAATAACTTGACCTGTAAATGATTCTATTGGTTCATCAACACCTAACACATAGGCATCAACTTCTTCACCATCAAATTCAGACATTAAACCTTCTATATAACCGTAATTTACGGTGTATACTATGTCTTTATGGTTAGGATGTATAGAATTAATAGGTCTATCAATTGTTACTTTCACTATTTTTCCAAGCATATTTACACCTCAAAAAGAGGTCCAATGTGGACCTCATATTAATTAATCTCTTCTGAAGTTATAGATTAAATCTTCTACTTCTAAATCTTTGTCAACTACAACATAATTGTGGTTAACAATTTCTTCTTTCCAAATACCTTTTTCAACATCTGTCCAATTTTGACTTCTACAAATTTTGAATTCTAATAAAGTATTTTTAGGGAAAGACATACTAGCAGTAAATGTACCATCAGCATGTTTTTTCATTTTAACTGCTTGTTTTAAATCCCAATTACTATGACTAGTGATGATATATAATTCTTCAGCAGCATCTGTTGCTTCATATAATAATTTAGCTGTAAAGTTAACATTATATGTTTCAACAACTGGCATTTCAACTAATTGTTCTTTACCATCAACTAATACTTTTACATATTTTTTAACTAAGCCTTCAGAAACTAATGCTTCTAAATCTCTATATTTATAAACTTCGCTATAATCAACGCTTAAACCTTCTACAATTTGAGTTGCACCGAATTTAGTTAATGCTAATTCTAATAATTCTAATGCATGTTTTAATGTTCTGCTACCCTTAATTTGGATATATACACCGTAAGTTTGTCCTTCTTTAGTATCTGTTAAATCTTTTACATTATATTTTTGATCTAATTCTGCTTTATTTAAAGCTAAATATAAAGTAATGTTCTTTCTAGAAATTTTCATAACAGCTACTTTATTTCTACCTACATTAATAGTTTCTTTATTGAAACTTAATCTTGTAGATACTTTCTTTCTTGTAGCACATAAATCCTTAATATCTTGATAATAAGGGATAGCTACTTGTTCTAATACTAATTTTGATGCAAATGACTTTTTATAAGTAATTTTTTCCATAATATTCTCCTACTCTTCCTTAATAATTAAACTCTCTTAATTTAATACATTGTACATTATAATAAATATCTTTCAATAATTAAAGTACTTTTTTTAAAAATATCGGCAATTTATGTAAAGAAAAAGCGGATTTTTCCGCTTTTTGTAGTAATTATTCAGTTCTTAACGCAACAACTGGGTCTTTCTTAGCAGCACTTCTTGCTGGAATTAAACCTGAAACAACTGTTAATAAGATACTAATACCAATCATTAATAATGCTTGATGAATAGGTAATTTAGCAATTGGATATACACCTGTGAAATGTTTAACTACTATACTTAAAACAAATGAAATTAAATAAGTAACAGCTATACCAAAAATACCAGAGAATAAGCCAATAATAAATGTTTCAGCATTAAATAAATTAGTAACATCTTTTTTACGACCACCTAATGATCTAATTACACCAATTTCTTTAACTCTTTCAACAACTGATACATATGTTACAATAGCAATCATGAAACATGAAACCACTAACGCTAAACATGTAAATGCAATTAATGCTGTAGTAATAATATCAATTAAACTATTAATGATATCAATAATAATAGCAATACTATCTGTATAAGTTACTTTTGTTCTATCTTTAGCTAATAAAGTTACAACTTCACCATCATATCTTGTATAAATTAAATCTTCATCTAATTTATTCCACTTATCTAAATGTTCTGTAACACCATCTTTAAGTTCAAAGTCAGTTGGATAAATCTTAACCATATTTGGAATACTTTCTCCACCTAAAGCTCTATTACTTAAAGTGTAGTAAGTTCCACTACCTAAACCTAAGAATTGCATAATCATACCGCTAGCAGCATCTGTACCACCAATAAAACCTATACCTGTTTTCTTTTCATAAACACCAGCATCATTTTTTAAAGGTGCTTGATATTCAAATTCATAATTAATGCCGATAGGGAATTCTTTATAAATATCATCTGATTCATCTAACGGAGTATTTGAACCAGCTATTTGAACTTTTTGGAAACCTGAAATAATTTGACGATTATTTTCAGGTAAAGAACTAGTATACTTAACTATTTCTGATTCTAATGATGATGCTAATATCTTTTTAGAAAAAGCCTCTGTATAGAAGAATCCACTAGTCATACAACCATAAGAAATAGTTTCTTTTGGTTGAAGAATACCAGTAATTTTAAACTTCATACCTTCTTCATTAATATCTTTAGAATTATGCTTATATTTAAATGGACTTACTGAAATGATTTCACCAGTCATTGGATTAACATTTTTAGTATATACCGCATCGTTAGGATACCATGTGAATTCTTTACCTAAAACTTCTTCAAATGTAAATTCTTTTTTATCATTCGCTTCATCATAAACACCTAAATCAGAATATGAATAAACTGAATTTAAGAATTGTTCTTGAGTATAAATACCTAATTGTGCTAATAAAAGATCTGTTAATTTTTGATCTTTTGATAATACAATCATAATTTCATTTTCTTCAGTTGCAACTTTTTCACCAGCAACTAAATCATATTGAGATAAAATGTAGTCAACATCATTTGGAGCTTGTTGGAAAACATTTGTTAATGATGTTACATATGAAGCATAAGCACCATGCTTAGTTTCACCTAAAACTGATGTATAGTTATTACGGATTGCAGCTAAAGATATGTTTTGTTTTTCTTTATCTGCATTATTGATTTGGAAATCTGTATAAATATTATTAATTACTTCAATACCATAATCTAATGTAGTTGCAGCCACATAATTCTCATCAATACTTAATATATAATCAATATATTCTTTAGTTATTTCATTCTTAACTTGCATTTGAGTTGCAGCGTCATTTGTATTTAATAATTGCTTAATTACTTGGTCTACATAAATCTTACCATCTTCAATATCGATAGCCTCTACTTTATCCATTGTAGACATACCATTCATCATTGCTGTTAAATCATATGCTGTTTCAGTAATTGTAATAGGGTTACCACTTAACATATCATCTTGCATAGACGTGATGTAACCTTGAATACCATTCGAAACGGATAAAACTGAAGCTACACCAATAATACCAATAGAACCTGCAATACACGTTAAGATAGTTCTACCTTTTTTAGAAAATAAATTTCTTAAAGATAATTTAAATGAAGTCCATAATGACATCTTTGCTTTTTCTTTTTTCTTATTATCATTTTGTTCTTTTTTAGATTCTTCATTTAATTTCTTAACTTCATATATTTCTTCTTCCTTAGAAAAAGGATTAGAATCACTTTGTAATTCACCATCTAAAAGTCTTACAATACGTGTTGAATATTGTTCAGCTAATTCTGGATTATGTGTAACCATAATAACTAATTTTTCTTTAGCTATTTCTTTAATTAAATCCATAATTTGAACAGAAGTTACTGTATCTAATGCACCTGTAGGTTCATCAGCTAATAAGATTTCTGGTTCATTTACTAAAGCTCTAGCGATTGCTACACGTTGACATTGACCACCAGATAATTGGTTTGGATGTTTATAATATTGCCCTTTTAAACCTACTTTATCAATTGCAGCTTTAGCTCTTGCAATTCTTTCTTCTTTAGAAATACCTGCAATAGTTAATGCTAATTCAACATTACCTAAAATAGTTTGATGTGGAATAAGGTTATAACTTTGGAAAATAAAACCAATACGATGGTTACGATATACATCCCAATCAGCATCTTTAAATTCCTTTGTACTTCTTCCGTTAATGTATAAATCTCCATCTGAATATTTATCTAAACCACCAATAATATTTAATAATGTAGTTTTACCACATCCAGAAGGACCTAAAATAGATACAAATTCGTTCTTTCTAAAAGATAAATTAACACCTTTTAAAGCTTCGACCACTGTATCTGCAACATAATAATTCTTTTTAATGTTCTCTAATCTAAGCATAAAAACATCCCCCACTTTCAAAATACACTAAATTATACCATTTAAGAAATACAAGTTCAATAATGTAATTAAAATCACATATTTCCACATAAATAAAAGGGTCTCGAAGTTGAGACCCTAATATAGTGAATTTTGACTTATCAATAAATTATTATTTTCTAACAATAATAGTTTGATATGGTTGAAGTGTTGTAGGAACAGTTGTATTATTTGGATTTAATGTATCTAAATATAAAGTACCAGATGCACTAAGTGATTTATTTCCACCAACACCATTATGATGGAATACAACATAATCTCCTAAATCATAGAAAATAACACTTGCATCATTATCATAAGTTTTAACTTGAATCTTACCAGCAACTTTATCACCTAAAAGAGCATTTGATTGTTTTAAGGCGATTAATTTTTGGTAAATAACCATCATATCTTGATGTTTAATCTTTAATGAATAATCTAACTCATTAACTTCATATGAAGATTGATAAGAGTTATGATCTCCACCTTTAGTACGTAAGAATTCTTCACCTGCTAAGAAGAATGTTACACCTTGAGATGTTAATACAACTGAGTTAGCTAAAATAGCCATCTTCTTAATTGTAGCATCATCTAATTTTTGTCCAGTAGCTACTACACGGTCATATAATGTGAAGTTATCATGACATGTAACATATTGGATTGATTTAGAAGCATCTGTATTAGATGAATTTGTCTTACCAGCAATACCAAGTTTAATAGTATTTGCATCATTTCCATCTACAGAGTCTTTATTAGTAGCCCAACCTTTGTTTTCAAAGCCACCCATACCACCTTTGATTAAGGCATTTCTCATTTGGTCATTGAATGCACCATAACCTTTGAATGAGTTCATTGCAGCTTGAGTAGCTGAAACAAATGTAGAAGGTAACGCAATACCGCCACCTGTCCAAGGTTCACCATATACTGCCAAGTTAGGATTTACATTTTCATGTAAGTTAACAGTTAATGCATCCATAGCTTTAGTATCATGAACAGCCATTAAGTCGAAACGGAAACCACCTAATTTATATTCAGATGCCCAGAATTCAGTTGAATCAACCATAAATTTCTTAAACATATACATATTAGATGCAGTTTCGTTACCACAACCAGAACCGTTTGATGGACCACCATCTTGATTATATCTAAAGTAATAGCCTGGCATTAATACGTCAAAGTTTGTACCACCAATACTTGCAGTATGGTTGTAAACAACGTCCATGATAATATTAATTCCTGCTTTATTATAAGCCATTACTAATTCTTTGAATTCTCTAATCTTTGTATAACCATCATATGGATCAGAAGAATAAATACCATCTAATGAGTTATAATTTAATGGGTTATAACCCCAGTTAAATACTCTATTATCAATTCTTTCATCATTTGATTGATCGAAAATTGGTAATAATTGAACAGCATTAACACCTAATTCTTTAATATGATCAAAACCAGTTTTAACAGTTACACCTTGTTCAGTATAAGTTGTTCCTTCTTCATACATACCTGTAAATAATTTAGCATTTTCAGCCTTACCACCCCAAGTTGTACTACTTGTTACGTCAGCAACGTGAGTTTCATAAACTGTTAATTTTGTAGATGGAATATCATGAACTTTAATTTCATCCCAACCTTCTGGGTTAACCTTTGCAAAATCAACAATCATACCTCTAACACCGTTAATACCTGTAGATTTTGCATATGGGTCAACAATTTCTCTACCCTTTGGATAGTTATTGTTAACTACGAAATATGTATAATAGTAACCTTCATAATCACCATTTAATTCATATTCCCAAGTACCCTTTTCTCCTCTAGTCATTTCTTTTTCAATATAATTATTGTTTCCTAGTGGATTTAAGTATGCTGGTGTACCTGAACGGTATAAACGTAATGTAATTGATTTAGATACAGGAGACCAAACTCTGAAAGTAGTCTTTTCTTTAGTGTATAAAGCACCTAATTCACCGTCATAAGCAAATTGTTGTTCAAACATAGGTGATGAATATAATGAAGAAATATCAGCAGATGATTCATCTTTTTCTCCACTTTCTTTAAATACTACTTCAGCTGTAGTTTCAGCATTTAAGTCTGGCATATTAGCTAATTTATATTTGAAAGATGTAGCAGTATATTCAACGATATTTTTGTCAGTTTCAGCATTTAATGTAGAACTGTCTACAATAACAGTGTTACCAGATTTGATAACAAAGCTACCCATATCTCTGTTTGTCTTTAAACTTAATCTAAGTTTATTTACAACTGGAACATATTCATAACCGAAATAAGTAATCATATCATTTACCTCAATAGTACTAGTATAAACAGTAGCATCACCACTTAATAAGTAGAAATGATAGTATCCATCATCAGAATATTCATGATGATCAAAATTGATAAATCTATCTTCTTCCACGTCTTTAGCAGTCCATTCACCTTTTCTAACGATAAAGCCCATATTTAATCCATCTGGACTTACGCCAAAATCAGTCCATGTAACTTTACAAGCAACACCAGATTCAGTAACTTCTGTTCCAAAGTTATAAGAAGCACCTTCTCCGCCTTCAACCCATAACCATAAGTTCCAATCAGTATATTCACTGTCTGGTCTTACATAATGGATAACAAAACCTTCACTATCAGTAACAACTTCAGGTTTTTCTTCAGTTGGTACTGTAGGTTTATCAGGTGTTGGAGTAGGTGTTGCAGTTTTATCTTTACATGATGTAAATGTGAATAAAGATACGAACACCATTAAAAATAATAATATTCTTTTCATTTTTTTACTCCTTATAAATTTAATATTTTTTCAACATTTGTAACATAATCACAAGACATTTCTGTCACAAAAGTTGAAGTTACTTCGTTATTAGATATATAGTACGCAGTTGTATTTACTAAAACAACTAAACCATAATTATTAACAACAAATTTGTGACAATTAAGAATTTCATTCCCTTCTTCCGTTGGGGTTGAAGTATTAATTTCAAATGTTAATTCTGTTTTGTCTTCATTTAAACTGAAGCGTTCATAATATTTTGATATATTTTTTAAAATATAATCACCGTAATAAACTCCTCCAGTATGAAAACCACCACTTACTTCTGAATAAAAGAAATTTTTTACAGAATTAACTACGTCTTCGAAATCATATTCTAATTTATCTTCTACACCATCAGTGTATTGTTTACTGTAAATATTAAGTGGATCATCAACTTTTGCATAACAAACAGTAATTTGTTTATTATATTGATAAGGTGCATCTTCTCCAACAAAATAACCATCAGCATTTGTTTCAATATAATGATAATATTCATTATTTCGCTTATCAAAGTAAGCTAATGAAGTATGAGTACCTACTAAAGTTTCTTCCCCTTCATATCTTTTATTTACAATATAACTTTTCCCATAATTAACATTTTCATAAGCTACACCACCATCGAAGGCAGATACAAATTCCTTTATATCGCCTTCTGGTATATTTAATCGTGTAGCACATGAAGTGAAATATAACAAAGACAATAAAATTAATCCTAGTAATATAAATTTCTTCTTCATATTTCATTATTTAGCAAACGTATACGTTGCTTCTCCATAACATGTTTTTTTATCTGGATCTTTGTGAGCATTAATTGTTTCAAATTTTTCACTCACTAAATAACCATATTTATTATATGTAATAGTAACATTCCATTTACCATGACAAATAATATCACTTTCTCTAATAATTAATGCTTTATTAGCACCGAAAGTTCTAATAATAAAGTTTCCTTCAGCATCAGTATAATAGTATACTTCATCTAATGTTTCACCAATAGTTAATAACATACTTTGAATTTTAAAGTATGTAGAATTTGAAATAGAACCATCTTCATCTTTATAAGTCCAGTTTGCTTCTGTTAAATGTAAAGGCATTCTTAGATAATATGATGTAGCCTTAGAATAATATTTTTCTAAATCATCTTCAAATTCTTTATCAATACCTCTTTTTTCGTTTGGAATTAAATCATCTGAAAATCCTAAGAAGTTTAATGTTCCAGAATAAGAGTATTTAGTATAATCTGCTGTAGCAGAGAAACCTTTAACAATTTCTAGTACTTGTTCATCATTTAAATAACCATCTTCTGGTTTCTTTTGATCACAAGATGCGAATAATAGAACAACGAAAGCTAATAAAACTACCCATAAGCGTTTTATTTTTAATTTCATTTCTTTTTCCTCCTTCAAAAATTAAAGTAATTATTAGTAAATCTTAATGTCCATACCTTTTTCAGTAATATGACACTTAGTAATATCGAATAATACTTTGATTGTTTTTGGAGCTTCAGTTAATTCAGTTTCTACATAAACGTCTTTGATACCTTGACCATCATCAAATTCGCAATGTAAATATCTGATCTTACCATAATCAAGTAATTCTTTTACTTGTAATTCCATACCTTCTTCACTTACTGTGAAACAGTTATGAGGTAATTCAATTAAGTATTGTTTTGTAAATACTTTAATACCTAAAGATTGAATCATCTTGTGAGAAATTTCATCACTTGATAATACAACTAAATCATTAACCTTAAAGAAGAATAAGATATTAGCATGAGTATATGCTTCTTCATATTCATCTTTTAATTGAGCTAAATCCTTCTTATATTGTTTAGTTAATGTAGGAAGAGGATTAGCTTCATATGCACATTTTTGAGTTAATGTTTCTAATTCTTTAGTTAAGAATTCTTTTTCACGTTTAACATTACCTTTTAATGCGTTAACTTCAGATTCATAACGTACAGCTTCTAAGTTAATACGTTTATCTAATTCGTTATTCTTTTCAATACCAAATGTAGCTTTGAAGTTTTGTAATTCTTGACTACGTTTACGATATGCATCACGGTCTTTGTTAATTGCTTTGAAGTTTTCAAATGAAGCAAATTCATCATCTCTAATTTTATTATAGATATCATTAACTTCTTTAGTAATTTTTTCATTAATAGCTAAATGTTCAACTTTTAATTCATTGATCTTAACTTTTAATGTTGATGTTAATTCAGCTAATTTAGCTTTAATTTCAGCTTTACGTTGTGCTAATTCAGCTTTGTTAGCTGAAGTTCTTTCAGGAGAAACTAATGCTAATTCTTTAGCACATGTTTCGTTATAGTTGTTAGTTAATTCAGCAATCATTGGTTCATATTTGTTAACTACTTCAGCAACTCTTGCTTCAATAGTAGCATCATACTTATTACCAATATATGATTTAGCTGTTTCATTATTTAAGAAGATTGCATTAATTCTATCATATTCAGCGATAGCTTGTTTAACAACAGTACCTTCAACAATGAATTCTAATTGAGTAAAGTCTAATTCAATATTCCATTTAGCCTTAACATCAATTTCTTCAGCTGTAGTTGTGAATAATAAGTTTTCACCAGCTTTGATACTTACTAAGTTAGTTCCTTGAATATTTTCAGTAGCTTCAATAACAACTGGTTGACCTGCATCTTCGCTTAAGCTAATTGCATTTGCTGGAATTGTAACTTCATATTCACCATCAGCTAATTCTACAGCATTAGGTAATTCGAATGTTAAACCACCAAATGATAATTGTTTGCCACTTATAACTGCGTCAACTAAGTTTAACTTAGGTACACGTGGATTAATTGTGTTTTCAGTTTTCTTATCAAACATATGAACTTTTGTAAAGTCTAATGCAGCTTTTGCAATTTGACCTTTTTGTAAGCCATAGTTTGAAGTACCTTTAATAATAATACGAGTATTAGAATCTTCGAAACCAGAACCTTCCATGTTTAAGTCACCATAGATATAAGTTTCGTTACCTAATTCTTCAAAGTAAGAAATCTTAACATCAATTAATGTATTAGATTCTTTTACTTTTTCAGGATCTAAAGAAATATGTTCACCTCTTAAACCAACGATAACAGTCTTACTACCATCTAAGTATTGTGGTTGAACTTTTCTTAAAATAGAACGAGGAACAGCTACAGTACTTTCAGTTCCAGCGAAGCTTACATTAACTGTTTCTTTAACTCTAGTTAATGTAGCATCGAAGAAGTTCATTTGTGGAGTACCGATGAATCCAGCAACGAATAAGTTTTCTGGATAATCGTATAAGTTTTTAGGTGTATCCATTTGCATGATACGTCCTAATTTCATAACTACTACACGTGTACCTAATGTCATCGCTTCAATTTGATCATGTGTAACGTAGATAAATGTTGTTTTTAATTGGTCATGTAATTTAGCAATTTCACTACGCATTGCAGCACGTAATTTAGCATCTAGATTTGATAATGGTTCATCTAGTAACATAACCTTAGGATTTCTTAATAACGCTCTACCTAAAGCAACACGTTGTCTTTGACCACCTGACATTGCTCTTGGTTTACGGTCTAATAATTCAGTTAAGTTAAGTATCTTTGCAGCCCAAAGTACTTTTTCATGGATTTCTTCATTTGGTACATGTCTTAATTTTAAACCAAATGCCATGTTTTCATATACTGACATATGTGGATATAACGCATAGTTTTGGAATACCATTGCGATATCACGATCTTTTGGTTCAACATCGTTTACAATTCTATCATCGATATATAATTCACCAGCACTAATTTCTTCTAGACCGGCGATCATTCTTAATGTTGTAGATTTACCACAACCTGAAGGTCCAACGAATACGATAAATTCTTGGTCTTTGATATCCATTGTAAAGTCAGAAACCGCTTTTGTTCCATTTGGATAAACTTTATAAATGTGTTCAAGTCTTAATCCAGCCATTTTATTTTAACCTCACTTTACTATAGCGATACTATATGATGGCATCATTATACTTCCATCTTTTAGTTCGCCAATATATTTTTCAGAATTATCTACTACAATTTGTCCAGTAACTTGACTGAAACCATATTGTGTAATGTCAATTGTTAAATCGTTGTAAGGAGAGAAATTAAATATAATTCCAATCTTACTACCATTATATTCTTTTGTTATGAATAATAATTTATCAGTATCTCTTTCCATTGCTACTAATTCAATGTTTCCACGAGCAATTTCAGGATTTTGATTTCTAATTAAATTACATTTTTTATAAAAATTATAGAAAGAATCAGGGTCGTTAATTTGTTCAGTAACTGTAGGATAAATATAAACCTTATCTTTACCAATTGTTATACCACTTATTACTTTACAATCACCTTTTTTATTTTCTTCGCCCCAATGCATTGGTTGACGAACATTTTGATCTACTTCTTTAGTACCAACAATACCAACTTCATCACCATAATATGTAAATGTATTACCATTTAACATAGATAATAATGCATATTGATATTTAGATTTTCTATGATTTGTATTAGAAGTAAATCTAACTGTATCGTGATTATCAATAAATGGCGCAGGAATGTAATCACCAGCTAATTCAATATTTTTTAACATACCATTATAGTATGTATTTAATGCTTCACCATCACGATTAACACCATTTAATATATAACCATATGCACTTGTTACACTTGCTGGGAAATTAAAGAATGAATCAATTCCACTCTCATAGTATTGAGATATAACTTGTTCAGAATCCCAACACTCAGCAACAATGTAAGCTTTAGGATTAATTTCCTTAGCTATCTTATTAATATTACTTAATACTTCAACATTTTTACTAGTTTTATCTAAATAGAAATATTTAACAGCATCTAATCTGAAACCATCTAAACCTTTGTCTAAATAGAACTTCATAATCTTTTTTACTTCTTCATAAACATAAGGGCTATCATAATTAAACTCTGGCATTGCTGAATCAAAGTTTGCTTCATAGTAGAAATCCCCTCTTTGATAAGCTTTTACTCCATTAGGGATATCTGACTTTTTATCATAGAATGTATAAAAATCTTTCATCTTATTTTCTTCTTCTGTTAATGTATAACCTTTTAAATATTTATCATGAGCTGTACATGCAGAAGTGAATAACGGATTATAATGTCCTGAATGATTTAATACTAAATCTGTAATTAACTTTATACCACGTTTATGGCATTCAGCAATTAACTCTTCAAAATCAGCCATTGTTCCATATTGTTTATCAATTTCGTAATAATTATCAACATTATATTTATGATACGAACTTGAAGTATTTATTGGCATTAACCAAATTCCAGTAAAACCTAAATCTTTAATATAATCTAGTTTTTCAATTACACCTTGTAAATCACCATAACCATCGCCATTAGAATCTCTAAAGCTTCTTACAAATATTTCATAATAATTATCATAATTATCATCAACAATATTTGTATTAACTAAATCTTCTTCAATTCTATAGCCATAGTCGCCATATTTACCTTTCCCACAGCTTGCTAATGTCATTATCAAAGTTAATAACATAGCTAATAAACAAATTCTACGAGTTTTCATTTTCTATCCTTTAACTGCTCCACCTGTTACGCCTTCAACATAGTAATTTTGTAACTTGAAGAACAATAACATGATTGGAATTGAAACAACAACTGCTGCAGCACAGAATTGTGGGTATACTGTTGCTTGGACATAACCCTTAGATAGCATTTGTTGTAAACCTACCGCAACATTAAATATCTTAGTGTCACCACCAGCGATAACTGAGTAGAACATATAGTCTCCCCAAGGACCAGTGAATCCCATTAATAATGTATAAACGATAATTGGTTTTGATAAAGGCATGATAACCTTCCAGAAGATTGTGTTTTTATTAGCACCATCAATCATTGCAGCTTCATCTAATGATTTTGAAATCGTATCGAAGAAACCTTTTGAAATATAGTAACCACCAACACAACCAGAAATATTAATTAAGATTAAACCAGCTAAACCTAAGTAACCTGAGTTTAAACCTAACCATTTAAGCATTTGATATGAAATGAACATACCTAAGAAACCAGGGAACATCCCGATTACTAAGATTAATTTCATATAACCTTTTCTAGCTTTGAAGTTTAATCTAGAGAATGCATATGCTGACATTAAAGTTAAACCAGTTGTTAAAATTGAACAAATGATTGCAATACCTAATGTATTTAAATACCATCTCCAGAATGGATAAATCTTTGATGTGAATAGATTCTTATAATTATCTAATGTCCAAGTACCAGCTTGTGGAATAATAGCACCTGGAGAATAGTTATTTGTAAATGATTGAATGAATAAATATAAGAATGGAACTACCCAAATTAAAGATAAAACAATTAAGAATATATAAATTAAAGTATTAACTACTTTCTTTTTCGCTTTAGCACCAAATGAGTCAGTTGGATCATAAAACATATCATATTTTTTATTTATACGCATTATTGGAAATCCTCCTCATTCTTAACCGCACTTGATCTACTATAAACAACTAATGATATAGAAGAAAGTACGATGAAAATACAAATACCGATAACTGAAGCTAACGCATAATTCTTTTCTGTTGAAGTCATACACATCTTATATAACCAAGTGATAAGTAAGTCTGTATGACCAGCACCATAAATTTGGTTAGGGTCAGCAATTACACCATTTACCTTAGTAATTGTAGGTCCACCACCAGATAACAGATAAATAACGTTGAAGTTATTAATGTTACCTACGAAGTTAGAAATTAAGTAAGGACCTGTAACGAATAACATATAAGGCAATGTGATTTTAATATACATCTTGAATGGACTAGCGCCATCAATCTTAGCAGATTCATATAAGTCAGCAGGAATGTTCATTAATAAACCTGAACACATTAACATTGTGTATGGAATACCAATCCACATGTTAACTACAATAATTGTAATCTTAGCAACTAATTGATCTTCTAAGAATTTGATTTCTTCGCCATTTTCAATGATGTGTAATAATTTTAAAATTTCGTTAACAGTACCATTTTCAGTACCTAATGATTTAGATAAGAACATTAATGAAATAAATGAAGGAACTGCGATTGTAGTAATTAAACAAGTTCTCCATAATTTCTTAAACTTAATGTCTTTTTTGTTAATAATCATAGCAACAATCATACCTAAGAAATAGTTAGTAAATGTTGCGAAGAATGCCCAAATTAATGTCCAGATTAAAATTTTTCCGAACGTTGCGGCAAATTGATTTGAAGATGCACCTTCACTAATACCTAATAACTGTTCAAAGTTATACATACCAACCCAGTCGAATAATTCTTTTGGATTGTTATAAATTGATGAGTAGTTAGTAAATGCAACTAAAATCATAAAGATTAACGGAACAATTGTAAACACAACTAAACCTATAGTTGGCCAACCTAATAATAATTTATGATAATTTTTACCTGTAAAATCTTTTAATACTTGAGAATCATCATGTCTTCTACCAATACGTTGAGCGCATTGTAATTCCATTGATTCGTTAATTTGACCATACCACATGTAAATTAATACGCCTGTAAGTACGGCAGCAAAAATTGCGATTAATAGGATAGTAAAACTGTTATCTGTATATTCATAAACAGTAATACCTTTTAATGGGTGTGTATATTCAGATGACGCAATATTACCAAATGTAGGAACATCTAATAAAGCACCTACACCAAAGAACACCATGAATAAAATATAAATCACTTGGTATGCAAGGTTAAATATACCTCTTAATCTAGAGCCTCTAGTGATTTGACCAAAACCCATTACGAAATAAGTCGTTTTAGTTTTCCAATCCCCATCTATAAAATTATGATAGATATTTAAGAAAAAGTCAGCGATAGATTTACCGATTTTCTTGAAAACAGCAGGAACTTTTCTTGAGAAAAATCTTCCAATTCCTTTAGGAATTGATGCTAAAATCGCTAACGTCTTAAACCAAATACGTTTATATAAAGGGAGTGATAAATATTCGATTGTAGTCATAAATTCACCTCTTTTATAAGCAAATAGCACAGGCATAGTTAAATGCCTGTACTATTATTAATTTTTGATAAAAATTTTAATTATTTTTTATCTCCGATAACTGTTGTATTGAATGTATCAATATAGTCTTGTAAGTTTTCTAATGTACAGTCGCCGTCTTTCATAGCTGTAACCATAACACCTGGAGCAGACCATACACCATCAGGTACTGAAGTTTGAGCATGAGCAAATGAACCTTGTTCAGATAAAACTTTTACGTTTGGAGATGCTTGAACTTTTGGATCTTGAGAAGCTTCAATATGGCATGGAGCGATTTCAGCATTTTCGAATCTCTTTAATTGACATTCTTTACCAGCTAAGAATTTAGCTAATTTATGAGCAGCTTCTAATTGATCAGCATTACCTTGAGCTCTTTGAGGGTTAACACCTAATAATTTACCACCTAAGAATGCACCTAAATGTTTAGTATCACCATCAACAGTTACAGTTGGCATAACAGCACAACCATAGTTGTCACCCCATAATGCTTTATAACCAGCGATATCCCAAGTACCACCAATTACTGCACATACGTTATCAGTTGCACCTGGAACTGATGAAGTTGAATTCCAAGCTGGATGTTTAACGATTGATAAGATAGCTTTTGCAGCTTTTAAACCAGCTTCAGTATTGAATGTAGCAGCTACTTTATCGATGTTACCATCTTCAGAGAATTTAATGTTGTAGTCAGCACCGAATGTGAACATAGCACCAGCACCCCAGAAACCTTCACCAACATTGTATCCTACTTTTAAACCTTGAGTATTAGCAGCATCCATTAATTTGATCATATCTTTTGCTTGTTCATCAGTGATTTTGCTCTTATCATATTGTAAATAATAAGTGTTATCACCAGTGTATGGATAAGCATAGTAAGAATCATTGAATGTAGCACAAGCTTTACCGAATGTATTTAATTCAGTATCAATGAATTTAGCATATGCACCAGTTACTCTAGCTAATGCACCTTTTGAATATAAACCAGCTAATTTGTCAGATGCGAATTCATAAACATCTGGAGCGTCAGTAGCAGACCAGTCAACAACTTCTGAGTCAACTTTATCTGGACCATGTCCTACATAAGTGATGTTATAAGTGTTTGGATCTCCTTCTTTAGCCATAGCAGCTTTGAAGTCATTTAATAGACCTTCATTGAATTCTTGATCAGATAAAGTTCCTGAATAAACTAAATCGATCGTTTTTCCTTCTTCACCACAAGAAGCTAAACCGAATGCTAAAACAGCAGCGGCACCTAAGGCAAATAATTTTTTCATTTTCTTCTTTTCCTCCTATTTTCTATTTGCCGTTTCCCTAAGGAAACATTTAAGACTAAATTTATTTGTTTAAAACGATAATAAACATAATAAAAATCTTAAAAATTTGTTTCATTATTCTTTTTTTAAATTTAGTGCTTAAATTAATCTGTTAATATTATAAACCAAAATGAAAGGGTTTACAATATACTTGAGATAAAATCTTAAGATTTTTTTATTTAAATTTAAAGGCTTTTTTAACTTTTCTAAAGCTGAAACCTCTAATTTTAGAGACTTTCAATTTATCTGGTGAAAGATTAGATTCAATATAAATTGTCTTTAATCCTAATTGATTTGCAGGATAAATATCACATTCATAATCATTTCCAACCATATAAGTATTTTCAGCTTTAATTTCAAAATTATTCATGGCCTTTAAATAAAAATCTTTATTAGGTTTTTTAACACCATAATCAGATGATATTGCTATACCGTCAAAATGCTTAACTAGATCTAACTCTAGCATTTCAGGAATCGTAAATGAAGCCTGAGCATTTGAAAGTAAATAAATCTTACAACCTTTTCCTTTAAGGTAGTTTAATAATTTATCTACTCCACGATATTTTTTGATATATCTCGTAGATAACTTTCTAAAAGTCATCGCTATTTCTTTTGCAATATTTTCTTCGCATTCAAATAAATATTTAAATACATCTAGCAATTCTATTTCTTCTTTTTCTTTATGCAATTCTTCACACTTTAATAAATATTTTTTTCTAAGTTCTAAATAATCATATTCTTTATAGGCTTTAGTACTTAAAGAAAAAGCCTCCCAGAATACATCTTTAGATTCATCAGTGTTAATATCTATTAAAGTTCCATATAAATCAAACATTATATTAATCATAAATATTTCCTCCTAAAAAAGGAGGCCCCTAAGAAATAGAGGCCAACAAAAGAGAGAGAGTATCGAAAAATTATCTATGATATTTAACTACAAAATCTTTTAATTTTGCAGCTAACTCATCAGTAATTTGACCATTTAGAACTCTATAACTCCAGTTATCAGTTGAAACTGTAGAAGGCAAGTTCATTCTAGTTGATCCATCTTGACATAATAAATCTTGCATTGGAATAATACACATATTAGCTTTTGAAGCAAATGCTAATTCGATTACTGATCCAACAATTTCTTTATATGTCTTATCATGTACTTCCATATTTAATAAGTCAGCTTCTTTATGTAAATCTTTTAAGAATACAGCTAATTTAGCAGGTTCTAAATCGAAAATATATTGGAATATTGGCATATTATCATGTGTACCAGTATATACAATAATATTTTCTTTAAAGTTGCTTGGCATATGATCATTATCATCAGTTCCATCAAAACCAAATTGTAAAATCTTCATACCTGGATATTGAACTTGTTCCATTAATAATTGGATACCTTCATCAACTACACCTAAGTCTTCAGCAACAATCTTCATATCTAATTTATCTTTAAATAAATCAAATTTAGGACCATCTAACCATTCACCATTACGAGCTGTATCATCTTCAGCAGGAATAGCATAGAATCTATCCATACCTCTGAAGTGGTCAATTCTTAAAATGTCATATAATTTGAATAAACTCTTAATACGAGCATTCCACCATTTATATTTAGTCTTCTTATGATATTCCCAATCATAACATGGGTTACCCCATAATTGTCCATCTTCACTGAACATATCAGGTGGACAACCTGCAACTAATTTAGGGCTATTGTCTTCATTTAAGATGAATAATTCAGGCATTTTCCATGCTTCAACGCTATCATATGCAACATATAATGGCATATCACCCATGATTTCGATACCTTTTTTATTACAATATTTTCTTAATTTATTCCATTCATCTAAGAATTCATATTGAGTCCATTGCCAGAATAAATACTCTTCATTATGTTCAGCAATAACTCTTTCTTCTACATCTTTAGAATAGATTCTATATTCATCAGACCATTCAGTCCATGAATTATAGTTATTTAATGCTTTAATTGTCATAAAGATTGAGAAATCTCTATAAACACCTTTTTCAACAAATTTAACAAATTTTTCATCTTCTTTATTAAATCTACTAAATGCAATTTTTAAAACATCAACTTTTTCATTAAATAATAAACTATAGTCAACTCTATTTTCAACCCAGTTAAATTTTCTTGTAATAAAGTCAGCCTTCTTTAATAATTTCTTTTCAACTAAAATGTCAAAATCAATTAAGTAATAATTTAACGCAGTTGAAGAAACTGATTGATATGGAGAATCACCATAGTTAGTAGGAACTAAAGGTAATACTTGCCAAATCTTCATTCCAGCCTTTTCTAACCAATCAACAAACTTGTAAGATTCTTCTCCTAACGTACCAATTCCGTATTCAGAAGGTAAAGAAGTAATATGCATTAATACACCTGCACTTCTTTCAGTAATCATAATTTCATCCCCTTTTCTCGTCTAGTTAATTTGAAACGTAAATTACATCTTAAATTGTAAAGCGTTTTCTTTTTTATTTCAACTCTTTTTTACTTATTACGAAAACTTTCAAAAATTTCTTTTTATTTTCGAATATTTTTCGTTTTATTTTCGAAAAAACATTGAAAATTAATGTTATTAATTATATAATTAACTGGGTGATTAATATGAGAATTAAAGACATTGCAGAAGCTTTACACTTATCTGTATCTACAGTTTCAAAAGCTTTAAATGGGGCTTTTGACGTTTCAGCAGAAACAAAAGCTGAAGTTTTAGAATACGCAAAACTAAATGGATATAAATCTAAAGATGAAAGAATTTCTTCCAAAAAAATTCGTAGGTTATGTTTCTTATATGATAATGTAGAATTAAATACACAAACAAATTTAATCATTCCTTTATCATTATCATTTACTAAACATGCGCGTGATAACAACTTTGAAGTTGTAGCTATCAACATCAAATCTATCACTTCTTCTTACAACTCATTTATGCAAGAAAATAACTTTGATGGTGCCTTTGCTGCTGGTCTTAACTACAAAAGTCCTATATATGCTGAGTTAAAAGAAACTAAGTATCCTACTGTTTTATTTGATAATCATCTTATGGGAGAAAAAATAGCTACAATAAATAATGAAAATATTAATACCATTTCTTTATTAGTTCATAAACTTAAAAATTTAAATCACACTAAAATAGGATTTATACATGGGGATAAAAATTCATTTATCAGTAATGAACGTTATGCAGGTTACATTATAGGTTTAACTAGAGAAGATCTAAAATTTAATCAAGATTATGTGTATTTAGGAGACTTTAGTGAACAATCTGGATACGCTGCCGCTAAATACTTCGTTAACACTGATGTTACAGCTGTAATATGCAGTTCTGACATTATCGCAATAGGACTGATAAAAGGATTAAATGATTTAGGCTTAAATGTACCTAATGATATATCAGTAACAGGCTATGATGATTTAGATATTGCTAAATATACAAACCCTACTCTTACTACTGTTAAACAAGACATAGATGTAATCGGTGAAAAAGGATTTACACTACTTACATCTATGATGAAAAATAAATCTAGTCAAAGAATTATCATAAATGGAGAAGTAATTGTTAGGGATTCTATTACTTATGCCAAGAAATAACATTTAATTCAAATATCCATCATATAATAAATTGGTGATATGATGGGTAATATCTTAAACTTTCTTAAAGAAAATTATAAAGTTATAATGGGTACTATATTGGTATACCAAATAATATTAACTATATTCTCTTTTTCTATTGTAAACTTAGTAATATTAGCTGTCTTGATTGTAGTTATTGCAGGAACAGTATTAATATACACCTACAAAGATACATTTAAAAATTGGTTTACAAAATAATATTACTTTCTAATTAAGGATTCATATTTTTTTATGAATTCTTTTATTTTTTTTAGAATTATTACATAATTAGAAATACCATAAATATTCATAGATATATCCATATTTACATTCAAAATTAGTATATATAAATACATAAAACAAAAATACTTTTGATTAAGTATATCTAACCTTTTAACATCTTCAAAAGGATCATAATCATCTAACATTAAACTCATTCTTACATATAACATAGATATTGGACCATAATATAAATTATAGTCCAATAACAATGATTCCTTTGAATATAAATTTTGATTAATATATTTAGGAATTAATCCATATTTTACTACTTCATTTTTATCAATATATTTAAATATATCTTGTTGTAAATCATATAAAAATATCTTACTATCTAACAATAAATAATACTTAGATAATATAATCCAATCAATGTCTTTTTTGATTGGATTTAGTTCTATTTCTCTTATTCTTATTTCAAAATATCTAAATTTATTATCTAGTAATTTATATATATTATTTAAGTTTTTTATATTATCTTTCTTAATGCTAACTTCATAACTAGTTGTTTTAAATAAATCCAATAAAATCTCTGATATACATTTAGATTTTAAACTATATTCCGTTTTATTCTCATAAACAAAATACAACTTTTTATCTTCTACATTTTCAATATATATAGCTTTTTTAATTTTAGATGAATATCTTATAACATCTAAATATACACTATATTCTATATCATTTAATATTTGTTCATAATAAGTATTATTATCATCACTTACCAAGTTAAATTTATCATATTCAACTGATGATTTTATCTTAGTAAACATATTAATCTATTTTAAATATTACCTTTTTATTATCTCTATCGTATCCAGCCCATAATTTTTCAATACTAACCCCATAACGAACAGATATATCATTAAACTCTAATTCACTTTCCACATGAATACACTTAAGTTTAAAATAACTATTATTATCGTCAAAAAATGATAAAAATTCTTCATGAGTGTTTTGAGTCTCAGTACTAATTATTTTGACATTTTCTCTTAAACTTTTAGACAACATCTCTTCATAATATTCTTTAGTTTCTTCTTTAATATGTTCTATTTCTTCTTCATCTACTTCATCCACTTCTTCAACTTCATCATTAGTTTCATCAATAATTTCGATATCATCTTCACCAATTATTTCAATAGGTACAATTTCATCAATAAAATCATATTCTAACTCTAACTCATACTCAACATTAATTCCATTACCTTCAATAACAAAAACATTAGTTTTTATTAGTTTAATAGAATCAATATTTAAACCTTCCATGTCTAATTCAAATGGTATAATAATCTTTTCAAAACATTCCATAGAAGATTTATCATAATAATATAAACTTATTTCAATATTACCATTTGCCATGGACTTATCAATATTTACATCCTTAATTTCTGTTTTATAAGTTTTAACACTTGATAATGTATTCATCTTATAAAAATTATTTTTTTCAATATTTAATTGCATAATATCACCATTAAAAGTATATGCTAAAAAATAAAAAAGAATTACCAAAATGGTAATTCATTATACTTCTTCTACATCATCAAAATCTAGTGATTCTTCTAATCCTTCTATTTCAATATATGGATTAGCTTCTAAAACTTCATCAATTTTAGATAAAACTAAACCTAATCCTTCACGATTAGAAGATGATGTAACTATCATCTTATCATTATCTTTTAATTCTAATGTTTCTAAAATTGTTTTCTTATTTTTACTTCTTTCAGAGTTTTTAACCTTATCTGATTTAGTAGCAATTACTGTAACTGGTAAATTATAATATTTTAAGAAATCATACATTAATTTATCATCTTCAGTTGGTTTATGACGGAAGTCTACAAGTAAGAAAACCATTTTTAAATTAGGTCTACCTGTAACATATTCTTCAATCATTCTACCAAAAGTAGCTTTAACTGATTTACTAACATTTGCAAAACCATAACCAGGAACATCAATAAAATAAAATGAATCATTAATATGATATACATTTAATGTTTGAGTCTTACCTGGATTTTGTGAAGTTTTAGCTAATTTTTTACGATTAGTTAAAGTGTTAATAAATGAAGATTTACCAACATTAGATCTACCACAAAACATAAATTCAACACTATTATGTGTAGGTAAACCTGAATTTTTTACTGCTGAAGTTATAAACTCGGCTTTTTTTATTTCCATTCTAATCCCAACCTTTCTCTTATAGGTTCAAACAATTCCTCATCAAGTACTGAAGTACCAATCATAGCGTGTTTCTTACTTTCATCACCATGAAAATCACTTCCAGCTGATTTTAATAAATTATATTTGATAGCTAATTCAGTAAAGAATTCAGCATCTCCTTCTTTATTGAAAGGATACCATACCTCAATACCGTCAAAACCTTTATCAATAATTTCTAATACATATTCTTTAGGTAATAAACATGGATGAGCTAAAATAGTTAACGCTCCTGCTTCTTTAGCAAGCTTTAAACCTTCATCAACACTCATTTTTGTAGAAGGAATATAAGCCTTAGAATCATTATTTACATATTTAGAAGCTTCAGCTTGAGTAATACCATTACACTTACATAAATTATAAACCATGTTAGCTCTTGTGATAATTTCACTTTCAGCTATTAATGAATCAATATCAATTTTCACACCATAAATATCTCTAATTAAAGTCATCATTTTGATAGCTCTATTAGTTCTTTCATTTTTCTTATCAATAGAAAACTGTAATAACTTTTCAGGAATAATGTTATTTTTAAATAAGCATACGATATGTACAGGCTCACCTTTATAATAAGTTGATAACTCCATACCACTTATTACTTTAATATCATATTTTTTAGAAACTTCTTGGATTTCATCACATCCAAAAACACTATCGTGATCTGTTAATGCAAAACAATCAACATTTTGTTCGATTGCTTTTTTTATTAATTCTTCAGGTGTAAATAAACCATCAGAATACTTTGAATGATTATGTAAATCAATTTTCATGTCATCACCAACTTTTCTATAAGTCCACTCATTATTTTATTTGATTTAACCGTTTAAATCAAGTAAAAAGCTCTCAAAAAGAGAGCTACTAATAAAATAATTACTTTTTAATAGGTAAAACGATAGGATTGTCAATATTATCTGAATGTTTATAGAAAACTAATACTCGTCCAATATGTTGAACAAATTCAATACCTACTTCATCAAAGAATTCAACAACCTCAGCTGCTGATACAAACGAATTATTTAAAATACTAATCTTTATTAATTCATGTTTATTTAAATAATGTAAAACATCTGTTCTTAAATTTTCACTTAAACCATCCTTACCAATTTGGAAACAAGCTTTTAAAGGATGAGCTAATGATTTTAAATATGATCTTTGTTTTGGATTTAACATAATAAAATCTCCTTTCTTTTAATAACCTATATCATTATACAAAATAATTTTAAAAATGCAAGAAAAAAGCACCTTGCAAATTAAACAAAGTGCTTAAATTATTATCCTAAAATTCTAATAGCATCTTTTATAGTTTGTTCTTTAGATGATTTACCGTATTTGTCTACCTCATTCTTATCTTTCACTTCATGAGTTAAACAACAAGGCCCACCAATACAACCACCAGTACAACCCATACCTTCAATAAAGTCAAAGTCAGCTTTACCACTTTGAGCTTTAAGTAATGCAACCTTAAAGTTTTCAATACCATCACAAATATATGATTTAGGTTCAAAACTACTTTCTTGTTCTTTTAAGGCTTGTACAACAGCTTCACTTAAACCACCAACTCTAGCAAATATTCTACCAAAGTAAGACGCATTATCTAATGGTGATTCTTCTAACGTTGAAGCATCAATGTCTCGACTATCAATTAAAGCTTGAAGTTCTTCAAATGTTAATACATAATCAACAAATGGAGATACATCTTCACGTTTTGCTTCCATTTTCTTAGAAACGCATGGTCCAATAAATACTACCTTAGCAGTTGAATCATTTTCTTTAATCCATTTAGCTAAAGCTGCCATTGGAGATGGATTATGAGAAATGTTAGGAATTAATTTAGGGAAGTTTTTCTTAATATATGCAACAAACGTAGGACAACATGATGAAGTTAAGAATCCTTTTTCTTCTAATTCTTTAGCTTCATGGTAGGCAACTAAATCAGCACCTAAAGCTGCCTCAATAGTGTTATGGAATCCTAACTTTTTAATAGCTGTAATAACTTGACCTAAAGTAGCATAATCAAATTGTGAAGAAATAGATGGAGCCACAATCGCATAGATAGGATATTTGTTTGAAAAATCACTATCTTTAATCATGTTGATAACATCAACAATACTTGATTTATCTACAATCGCACCAAATGGACATTGATAAACACAAGCACCACATTGTACACATTTATCATCATTAATCTTGGCAGCAAAATCTTCACCAGCTGAAATAGCTTTTACTTTACAAGCTTGTTCACATGGACGTAAGAAATTTTGGATAGCGTTATATTGACAAGCTTTAGCACATAAACCACAGTTAATACACTTAGTCTTATCTATAACAGCACGTTTAGTACGTTCATCAAACACAATAGCGTCTCTTGGACAAGCGTTTTTACATCTATGAGCTAAACAACCTCTACATCTATCTAAAACCTCATAACCACCAAGTGGACATTCATCACATGCAGTTGGAATAACCTCAACTATATTAGGATTTTCTTTATTTCCACCTAAAGCTAATTTAATTCTATCACTAACTATCGCTCTTTCTTTATATATACAACAACGAGTTTGTGATTTTGGTCCTGGAACGATTATTTTAGGAATTTTATTATAATCCTCTAACAAAGTACCATTATAAGCAGATCTAGCAACTTCCTTTAATACTCTATATTTTATCTCTTGAACATCAGTATCAAATTTTGGCATAATATTCACCTCTAAAAATAACTAACCTTTATATTTTTTCCCATTAGTTTAAGACGTCTAGATAATTCTTCAATAATTTGCATCTTAAACTTAAAGTTAATATGAACATCTTCACCTTGGTGTGCAGGATTAATAGCACATCCAACAAAGAAGTTTATATCAGTTGCTTCTTCAAATAATAATCTTGTTATTTGTGAAGCACCATCTTGTTTAAAACTCCAATTAAAATACTCAGAGTTTGATTCTTCATAGTTTTTAGCATAATCTAAAACTTTATTTAAAGTAATAACCCCTTCTGTAACTAAATCTACTCCTTCAATAATAGCTGTAGGTGGAATTTCTCTATCTAGATATGTCATATCTACTTCAATATCCTTACCTAAATATCTAGCTACAATTGTTGATGTAGTACCACCAGAAACAATATGAGTACCACTCTTAGAGAAGAAAAGTTTCATAACTTTTTCATCATCTTCTCTATTAGAAGCTGGACCAAATAATAAATTAACTTGTTTTCTTTCTCTAATTCTCACTACAGCCGCTGTAGTATCATCTCCAGGCTTACGATCATATAAAGCATCACAATGATCTACTAAAACAGTTGCAAGAGCTTTTGATGTATATGACGGATGATAAAATCCTTCCATAAAACTCTTTATTTGAGGCATATCCCAACCAAAATTAAGACTAGCACCAATACCAGCGTGTTTAACACCATCACTCATTAAAAAGAATGTATCATTTAACTGAGCTTCAACCTTAGCATGATAAATCTTTTTACCTTCAATTATAGTAGCTGAATAATCTAAATCTAAAGCTCTTCCATCTCTAATAATAAAAGGCATAGGATTATCAAAATTATAAATATCAACGTGCTTGTTATCTTTAATCTTAATAATAGAGAATGTTGAATAGGCAACTCCTCTTACCTGACAAATAGGTAAAGTTTCAGCCATAGTTTCAACACACTCTTCAATCGACATATTGTTGGCCATCATTGTAGATAACATCTTTGCAGTTAATGTAGATAGGATGTTGGCTTTAACACCACTACCTAAACCATCAGCTAATACTAAAATTCTTGTATTTTCATCTGGTTCAATATAAACAACATTATCTCCACATAATTCTTCTCCAACATGATTCACTGACAAATAACCAATTTCAGTTACGTATCTTTTACTAATCATTCTTTAAAGTTTCCTTTAAAGTAGAAAGTGCAACCTTAGTAGCGGCAGCAGATTCACCTAACAATGATGCAATTTCTTGAACTGCACGCATGTTCTTTTCAATAACATTGTCAGTAATTTCAATTGATTTTCTAAGAGTTTCTTCACGCTTTTGTTGATATATTTCGTTTTTAGTAATATCTCTCATAATACAAATTAGTACATGGAATTTTTCATCATATACTATAGTATTTTCAACATATTTATCATAATCATTTAAATAACTTTTTTTAGAGAAAATCTTTTCTCCACCTAAAGCTCTACAAAAATCTTCAGGATCTAAAATAGTAGTAACATTTTTATTTAATGCGTATGTTGAATCTGGAATTTCAACAATTCCACACATAGCATTATTAATTAATTGAATTTCTAAATCTTCATTTAATACCATTAATCCATTAGGAGTATTAGCAACAACCTTATCAGAGAATGATTGTGCTTTTTCCATTAAGAATAATAAACACATTTCCTTAACAGCTTTACCTTGAATAATGGCAATAGCTTTATCACGACATGTTGAATATCCACAAGAACCACAGTTTAATTGTTTAGATTTATCTGATTTACCCATTTCAATTAAAGTTCTTTCGATTTGTTCTTCTGAAGGTTTAGCATGAGAAACTAATAATTTATCATAACGATATTTAATATCTCCACTCTTTAAGTTAAATCCTTCAAAATCTAATAAACCAGCATTCTTCTTAATAGAAATTTTATTATTTACAATACTCTTCTTTTGTTTTTGAACAACAGGTCCATTAATACAACTTCCATAACAAGCAGACATTTCAATAAAACATTTATGAATTTTACCATCAATGATATCTTGTAATACATCTCTACATTCATCTATACCATCAATACCTATATATTCAAAATTAGGATTAGCACAATTCATAGTAGCTATAACACCACCACATGTAGGGAATAATCTAGCTTTAGATTTTTCTACATACTTATGTTCTTTCTTTAATTCAATTTCTATATTTTCACTCTTAATCCATTGATCTAATTCTTCAAAAGTTAAGGCAACATCAATATATTCAGAATTTTTATCTGCTTCATCCTTTTTAGAAATACAAGGGCCAACAAATACAACCTTAGTATCTTCTCCATATCTAGATTTTATATCTTTTCCATGAGCTAACATTGGAGATAAAACGTCAGCTAAATATGGTAAAGCCTTTGGATAATATTTTTGAATTAGTAAATTAATTGTATGACAACATGATGAAATAATAATATCATGATTTTCATCTAACATTTCATCATAAGCTTTTTTTACAATTGTAGCACCAATAGCTGTTTCTTCTACATTAAAGAATCCTAACTTTTTAATAGCACCTTTAAATGCATCTACATCATATTCACTATAATTAGAAATAAAACTTGGAGCCAATGATACGATTACCTTATATCCAGCATTAATTAAGCGTTTAGCTCTAACAACATCATCTCTAACAACAATTACATTTTGTGGACACTCTAAAAAACATTTACCACAGTAAATACAATCATCATGAATAATATGAGATTCATCGCCAACAAATGATACAGATTTAATAGGACATTTTCTTAAACATCTATAACAGTTCTTACAATCGTTAATTTTATTAATTAAACAATGTTCCACACCAAACACCTTCTTTACATTTTAGCTAAAACATTAGATTTAAAAATTTCATCGAAATTTTCAGTAGTAACACCTGTAATTATTTCATTATCAATTTTTACAGTTACCCCCGCAACACCACATTTACCTAAACAGAAAGTTGCTTTTAAAGTAACTTTATCAGCTAAATTATTATTAGCTAACGCAGCTTTAAAAAGTTCAATCACATCATAACTTCCTTTTAAATGACATGAAGACCCTACACATACAGAAATAATCATAGTTAACCAATTCCTTCCTTAAACAAATTTATTATTAAAATAAGATATTGTAGATTTATTCTAACATTATAATTTTATCATAAAAATATTGTTTTGTTAAATAAATTAATTTATTTAAATAAAAAAAGCAGATTTATTTTCATAAACCTGCAATTTTCTTATAATTAACCTAAGAATTCTTCGTTATAGAATGCATCAGTTAAGATTTGTTTCATATCAGCAACCATTGGAACACGAGGGTTTGCTGGAGAACATTGATCTTCATAAGCTAAGAATGCTAATTTTTCAACATTTGCTAAATATTCTTGTTCATCTAATCCTTGAGATTTGAAGTTCATCTTAATACCAACTGATTTAGCTAATTCACCACATGCTTTAGCGAATGATTCAACACCTTCTTCAACTGTAGAAGCTGGGAATCCTAATAATCTTGATAATTCAGCATATTTTTCATCAGCTTGATAGTAGTTATATTTTGGCCATGTAGATAATTTTTGTGGTTTTGTACCATTATAACGTACTGTATATGGTAATAAAATAGCGTTTGCTCTACCATGAGGAACATGGAATTCAGCACCAATCTTATGAGCCATAGAGTGATTCATACCTAAGAATGCGTTAGCGAAAGCCATACCTGCGATTGCAGATGCATTATGCATTTTTTCACGAGCTTCTGGATCATTAGCACCGTTAGCAACTGCTCTTGGTAAATATTTGAATACCATTTTAATAGCTTGGATAGCTAAACCATCAGTATAATCGTTAGCTAATGTAGAAACGAATGCTTCAACAGCATGAGTTAATACATCCATACCAGTATCAGCTGTGATAACTCTTGGTAAAGTCATAGTTAAAGCTGGATCGATAATTGCTACTGTTGGAGTTAATGAGTAGTCTGCTAATGGATATTTCTTATGTTCAATTTTGTCAGAAATAACTGCGAATGGAGTAACTTCTGAACCTGTACCTGAAGTTGTTGGAATACATACTAATTTAGCTTTTTTACCTAATTCAGGATATTTGAAAGCACGTTTTCTGATATCCATGAATTTTTGTTTTAAATCGTTGAAGTTAACTTCTGGATGTTCATAGAATAACCACATACCTTTTGCAGCATCCATAGATGAACCACCACCTAAAGCGATGATTGTATCTGGTGCAAATGAACGCATTAATTCAACACCTTTTAATACTGTTTGAATTGATGGATCTGGTTCAACATCACAGAATAATTGATATGGAACTTCTGGAGTTCTTAATTTTAATTGATCAGTTACTCTATTAACATAACCTAAATCTACCATTGAACGGTCAGTTACGATTAATACTTTGTTCATTTCTTTCATTTGATGTAAATATTCAATTGAATTTCTTTCGAAATAAATTTTTGAAGGGATCTTAAACCATTGCATATTGTTTCTTCTTTGACCTACCTGTTTAACATTTAATAAATTAACTGCACTTACGTTACCTGCAACTGAGTTATGACCATAAGAACCACAACCTAATGTTAATGATGGAATGAATGAGTTATAAACATTACCAATACCACCAAATGTTGAAGGTGAGTTAGCAATAATACGAATTGCTGGAACGATATCACCGAATCTCTTAGTTAATTCAGTATCTGCAGTATGAATTGCAGCAGAGTGACCTAAACCGTTGAATTCAACCATTTGTTTAGCTAATTCAACACCTTCTTCAGTTGAGTTAGATTTAATAATAGCTAAAACTGGAGATAATTTTTCTCTAGTTAATGGTTCATCAACACCTACTTTTTTACATTCAACAGCGATAATTACTGTGTTAGCAGGAACTTCGAAACCAGCTTCTTTAGCGATTAATGTAGCAGCCTTACCAACGATTGTTGGGTTTAATTTAGCCATTGGTTTGTCTTCGTTTGAAGAAACACCAAACATATATTTTTCTAATAATTTCTTTTCATTTTTGTTAGCAACATAAACACCATATTTTTGGAATTCAGTCATTGCTTCATCATAAATTTCTTTATCGATAATTGCAGCTTGTTCTGAAGCACAAATCATACCATTATCGAATGCTTTTGACATAACTACGTCATTAACTGCTTGACGAACGTTACATGTCTTTTCAAAATATGCAGGAACGTTACCAGCACCTACACCTAAAGCTGGTTTACCACATGAGTAAGCAGCCTTAACCATTGCATTACCACCAGTAGCTAAAATTGTAGCTACACCATCATGATGCATTAAAGCACTAGTTGCATCCATTGATGGATGTTCAATCCATTGAATACAGTTTTCTGGAGCACCTGCAGCAACTGCAGCATCATAAACTACTTTTGCGGCTGCTACTGAACATTTTTGTGCACTTGGGTGAAAACCAAAAATGATTGGGTTACGAGTTTTTAAACAGATTAATGCTTTGAAAATTGTTGTAGAAGTTGGGTTTGTTACTGGAGTGATACCTGCAACAACACCTACTGGTTCAGCAATTTCAGTAATACCAGTTACTGTGTTTTCACTAATAACACCAACTGTTTTAACTCTTGTCATATTATTTGTTACGTATTCACATGCAAATAAGTTTTTAGTAGCCTTATCTTCGAATACACCTCTACCAGTTTCTTCGATAGCTAATTTAGCTAATTCACCATGTTTATCTAAAGCTGCAACTGAAGCTTTAGCAACGATATAATCAATTTGTTCTTGTGTGAAGTCTGCATAGTCATTTAAAGCTTTTAAACCTTTTTCAACTAAAGCATTTACTTCTTCTTGAGCTGTTAATACTCTTTCTTCCATCGAAAAAAATCCTCCTCTATAAAATAATTTTTATTTTTCAATAAAAGCTTTTTACAGTCTATATTATACATAATATAAATATTATGAAAACATGAAAACATTTTCAAACGTGCTGAAAGCGTTTTAAAAATTTTATGAAAATAATGAAAAAGTAAGAAAAGTAAGGAAAAATGAAAATATTTGCAAAAACTTTGCATTTTTTATACATAAAGAAAAATAGGCAAAAATTGCCTATTTTATACTATATGAAGGATGATCTCTAAATAGAATTTTTATACCGGTAGGATGTGGAAATGCCACTTTAATGCTAGTATCTTTTTCATATCCTACTACCACACCTAAACCATAAACCTTATGAAGAATCTTTGTTCCTACTTTATATTTTTCTTCCTTAGGAGCTTCTTTCTTCTTTTTCGCTTTTTTAGGTTTATCTGATGTTATATCTTCTGATTTAGTACCTAAAACCTTATACTTATCTTTATCTAATTCTTCTATAAATCTTGATAATTTACTTTCATTTGTTCTACCATATAACATTCTAGTACATGTGTATGTTATATATAAACGTTCTTTAGCTCTAGTAATACCTACATAGCATATTCTTCTTTCTTCTTCTAAATCAGATTCATCTTGATTAAAAAATCTGTTAGGGAATATACCTTCTTCAGTTGCTACCATAAAAACATTTTTAAATTCAAGACCTTTAGCTTGATGATAAGTAGTTAAAATAACATAATCCTTTTCTTCATCTACCGTATCATTATCTGTTCTTAAAGCTAAATCATATAAGAATGATTCTAATCTTTCTTGATTAGTTTCTTCTCCTTCTTTTTCTTCTAACTCTTTTAAAACATTTTGTAATTCATATATATTATCTAATCTTTCACTTTCAGGATCTTCTACTAATAACATAGATTTATATCCAGTTTCATCTAATAATATATCAATTAGTTTATTTAAAGGAGTATTTTCTAGTTGTTCTTTAATAGTAATAATCAGTTTATAAAAATCTTTTAAAGCTTTTCCACCTTGAGTTTTAGACTCGAAAGATGGAATCGAATTAAATAAAGAAGTTTCTTCTTCCATTGCATGTAATGTAAGTTTTTCTAATAATGCCGCTCCTATTTTTCTTTTTGGCTCATTAATTATACGCATAAAAGAAAAATCATCATTAGGATCAACTATAACTCTTATATATGCAATCATATCTTTTATTTCTTTTCTAGCAAAGAATGACAAAGCGCCATATATTTTATAAGGTATATGGTTAGCTATTAATGCATCCTCTATATTACGTGATATAGCATTACTTCTATACATTACTGCACAATCTGAATACTTATCACCTTGATTATAAAATTGTTTGATTTTTGTAACTACAAATCTAGCCTCAGCCTTTTCTGTATCCGTTTGAAGAACAAATGGCTTATTACCCTTTTTGTTTTCAGTAAACATAACCTTTTTAATTTGATTTTGATTATGCTCAATAACATTATTAGCTAAATCTAATATTTCAGAAGTTGAACGATAATTTCTTTCTAATAAAATTAATTTATGTTCTAAGAAATCTTTTCTAAAACGTTCAATATTTTCTATTCTAGCACCTCTAAATGAATATATAGATTGGAAATCATCGCCAACCACAAATATATTATGATGTCTAGCAGATAACATAAACATTAACTTATATTGTAAGTCGTTTGTATCTTGAAATTCATCTACTAATATATATTGGAATTTTTCTTGATATTTTTCTAAAATATCTTTATTATTCTTTAGAACTTCAATTGTTTTAATAATTAAATCATCAAAATCTAATAGATTATTTTCTTCTAAATATTCTTGATACTTATATGATATATTTAAGAACTTTTCTTTTAGATACGGGTCTTTAATGTTAAATTCAGTAAAATTTTTACTTTTAGAAATTAGTTTTTGAATCTCCTTTGGTTTAGGTTCGTCTATATCTAATTCCTTCATTACATCTTTAACAACCTTTAATGAATCTTCTTCATCTAATATCATAAAATTTCTTTTATATATAGAATTAGTTTCTTCAATTTCCATTCTTAAAAGTCTTGCACAAAAACTATGGAAAGTAGAAATCCACATATATCTAGTATCTAAATCAATAAGATTAGATATTCTTTTTTTCATTTCATTAGCCGCTTTATTAGTAAATGTAACAGCTAATATAGAGTAAGGTGATATACCTGTTTCATTTAAAATATAGGCGATTCTATGTGTTAAAACTTTAGTCTTACCAGACCCAGCACCTGCCATTACCATTACAGGACCTTCAGTAGTCGTTACCGCTTCTTTTTGTCTATCATTTAATCCATTTAAAAGCACAGAAATCACCTCTTTCGTGTAAACATTATAATACGAAAATAATTACTTTTCAACATAGATATTTATTATTTTAAAATAATAAAGCTGCTGAAATTTCAGCAGCTTTAGATATTACCCTTCAAATTCTTCTAAGAATTCTTCATAAGTAGTCATCTTATCGATGATTGTTCCATCATTATTAAATTTAATAATACGGTTGGCAACAGTTTGTAATAATTCAGCATCGTGACTTGAGAATAAAATGTTACCTTTATAGTTTGTCATACCTTCGTTTAAGGCAGTGATTGATTCAAGGTCTAAATGGTTAGTTGGATCTTCTAATACTAAAATATTAGGACATTCTAACATTAATTTAGATAACATACATCTAACCTTTTCTCCCCCTGATAATACATTACATTTCTTTAATGATTCTTCTCCACTGAATAACATTCTACCTAACCAACCTCTGATAAAACTTTCAGTTTGATCTTCAACAGAATATTGTCTTAACCAATCAATTAAGCTTAAATCTTTATCAAAGTATTCTTTATTTTCTTGAGGTAAGAATCCTGTATTAGTAGTAATACCCCACTTAAATTTACCAGTATAGTCAGTGTCTTTACCACTTAATATATTAAATAAAGTTGTAATTATCATTGAGTTTTCAGCTAAGAATGCAATCTTATCATTTTTATTAACTGTGAAAGTTAAGTTTTCAAATAAACCTGGTTTAGATAATTTTTCAACAAATAAAATATCATTACCAACTTCTCTATTAGGTTTAAATCCAATATATGGATAACGACGTGAAGATGGTTCGATATCTTCTAACTTAATCTTATCTAATAATTTCTTTCTAGATGTAGCTTGTCTAGATTTAGATTTATTTGCAGAGAAACGTTGAATAAATTCTTGTAATTCTTTAATCTTTTGTTCAGATTTTTTATTTTGATCTTTAGCTTGTTGTAATGCTAATTGACTTGATTCATACCAGAATTCATAGTTACCTACATATAATTTAATCTTACCAAAGTCAACATCACAAATATGTGTACAAACATTATTTAAGAAGTGACGGTCATGCGAAACAATTAAAACTGTATTTTCAAAGTTTAATAAGAAGTTTTCTAACCATCTAGTTGACTTATAATCTAAGTTATTTGTAGGTTCGTCTAATAATAAAATATCAGGATTACCAAATAAAGCTTGAGCTAATAATACTTTGATTTTGATTTTAGCATCTAATTCCCCCATTAATGCATAATGATATTCTTTAGATACACCTAAACCATTTAATAATGCTTCTGCATCACTTTCAGCGTCCCATCCACCTAATTCAGCAAATTCACCTTCAAGTTCTGCAGCTTTAATACCATCTTCTTCAGTAAAGTCTTCCTTTGAATAAAGAATTTCTTTTTCTTTCATAATTTCAACAAGTCTACCATGACCTAATAAAACTGTATTAACAACAGTTTCATTATTGTAAGCATTTTGATCTTGTTTTAAAACTGACATTCTTTCATTCTTATCCATTATTACTTCACCAGTAGTTGATTCAATCTCACCTGATAATAATTTTAAGAATGTTGATTTACCAGCACCATTAGCGCCAATAATACCATAACAATTACCTTTAGTAAATGTAATGTCTACATGTTCAAATAATTTTCTAGATCCATATTGTAGACCTAAATTAACTGTTTTTAACATAAAATACTCCCTCTCTATACGTAATTAAAGGGCTGCCTAAAGGCAGTCCTTTTTATAATTTAAATGATGATTTTAAACCACAAGTTCTATTGAATAATAATTTATCTTCTTTAGAATCTAAATCAGTTACATAGTAACCATTTCTAACAAATTGATAATGGTCTAATGGTTTAGTATCTTTTAATGATTCTTCAACATAACCATTTAAAGTTTTAATTGATTCAGGATTTAATCTTTCCATAAAATCTAAATCTTTATTTTCTTCTGTGATATCTAACATTAATGGTTCAAATAATCTAAATTCAGCTGGTACTGCAGTAGATGCGTCAACGAAATGGATATTACCATTTGGTTTACGTTCACTAAATCCACTACCAGATTTAGTCGCTGGATCATATGTAGCATGAATAACAGTAACATTACCAAATTCATCCTTTTCTACACTATTTGCAGTAATGAAATATGCATGCATAAGTCTTACTTCAACACCTAATGCTAATCTCTTCCATTTTTTGTTAGGCTTTTCTTCGATAAAGTCTTCTCTTTCGATATAAACTTCTCTACTAAAAGTTATCTTACGGCTACCTAATTCTTCATTTTCAGGATTGTTTACACAATCTAAAACTTCAACTTGACCTTCTGGATAATTATCAATGATAACCTTGATTGGATCCATAACTACATGTGGTCTAACAGTTTTTAATTTTAAATCATTTCTTAATTCTTCATCTAATTGGTCAGATTCAACAGTTGAATTAACTCTTGATAAACCAGTTCCTAAAATGAAATTACGAATTGCATCTGCAGTAAAACCACGTCTTCTTAAACCACATAAAGTTGGCATTCTAGGATCATCATATCCACTAACTTTTTTACTATCTACTAACGCTCTTAAATAACGTTTTGACATAATAGTATTAGTAATATTTAATCTACCAAATTCATATTGATGAGAAACATGTTCCATTTCACATTTTTCAATAAACCAATCATATAAAATACGATGGTTATCATATTCTAATGAACATAATGAATGTGTAATTCCTTCAAATGAATCTTGAAGTGGATGTGCAAAATCGTACATAGGATAAATACACCATTTACGACCTTGACGATGATGATTTAAATGTAAGATACGATACATAGCTGGGTCACGCATATTAATATTTGGATGAGCCATATCAATCTTAGCACGTAATGTTTTTTCACCATCTTTATAAACACCATTACGCATTTCTTCAAATAATTTTAGATTTTCTTCAATAGTTCTATTACGGTATGGTGAGTTAATACCAGGTTCAGTTAATGTACCACGGTATTTACTCATTTCTTCTTGTGATAAATCATCTACATAAGCTAAACCTTTTTTAATTAATAAAATAGCTTTTTCATATGTAGCTTCAAAATAATCAGAACCATAGAATACATTATTAGGTTTATATCCTAACCATCCTAAATCATAGATAATACCATCTACGAATTCTTGATCTTCTTTTGCAGGGTTAGTATCATCAAATCTTAAATTAGTTTTACCATTAAAAGCTTTAGCTAATTCAAAGTTTGTGATAATAGCTCTTGCATGTCCAATATGTAAATAGGCATTTGGTTCAGGTGGGAAACGAGTAATAATTTCATTTACTCTTCCTTCTTCTAAATCATTTGCCATAATTGTTTTAAGAAAATTGTTAATTTCAGCCATTATAAAACATCTCCTTTATGACATAACGTTTTTTATTATACTATAATAAAACATAAAAATATAGTCTTAAAAACATTTTCACTAAATTTTAATTAAAAAATTTTTTGCATAAATAATGCATCTTCACCATTAGAATAATACTCTTTTCTAATTCTAATAGTCTTAAAACCAAATTTTTCATATAACCCAATAGCCTTCTTATTAGAACTTCTAACTTCTAAAATAGAACTATTAGCCTTTAGTTCACCAAAAAAATCATTCATAAGTTTTGTCCCAAAACCTTTTGATTGAAACTCTGGGTCTATACAAAAATTTAAGATTTCAATAATTTCTCCATCAAAATATGAAGAAACAAATCCTATTACTTTATTATTAACTTCATACACAAAATGATTAGCTAATGGATTTTCTAAATCTCTATTATAAAAATCAACGCCTAAAGAATTGTGTAAAGTTTTATTTTCAATATCAACGATTCTATCTACATCATTTAAGTTATACTTTCTAAGCATTTAAATTACGCTCCGCTTCAGTATCTCTTAAATAGTTAGGAACCACAGTTCTAGGTTCATCCACTAAGCTTGAAAGTTTAATAACTTTAATTGGATCAACCTTAAATTCATTTTCATTAACCTCTACATTATGTAAAGTTTCTTCTAAAATAGTTCTTTCGTATAATCCTTCGTTCTGGACAAAAGATTCCTTATCAATATCATATACACATCCAAAACAATTTCCACGTCTAGCATCAATTGTAGAAAGCACAACACCTTCCATTCCACTAGCCATTAACACTAATGTTGATATCGTATATAACTTAATATCTGCCATAGTAGCAAGCATCTTACCAACTGTAACAGCCATTCTTACACCTGTATATGAACCAGGTCCAATACCTACAACTACATTATCAATATTTATAAGTTCAATTCCACCAGCTTTACATGCGGCATCTATTTCAACCATAATAGCTTTTGCATGTCCTTTTTCGCTTGCAGTATATACTTCATAGACTACTTTTCCATCTATTACTAAACTAACATAAAGCTTATTAGTAGCTGAATCTAAAATCAAAGTTCTCATATAGCTTCAACAACACGAATATATCTATCTCCATGATTAGTAACTAATATAGATCTAGAAAACTCGTCTATCCTTTCTATTTTTATTTCTAAATATTCTTTAGGTAATATTTCAGATACCTGGAAAGGCCATTCAATAACACATACTCCATCACCTTCAATGTAATCCTCTAAATCAAAATCGTTATTCAACCCATCTAAACGATATAAATCTAAATGATATAAAGGACAATTTCCATTATACTCTTTAACAATCGTGAATGTAGGAGAATTAATAACTCTTTTAACACCTAAAGAACTACCGATTCCTTTAGTGATAGTTGTTTTACCTGCAGATAAATCTCCTGTTAGTAAAATAACATCTCCTGGTATTAAATTTTTACCTATCTTTTTACCTAATTCAATTGTTTCATCTGCATTTTCAGTTTGAAAAACCTTTTCCATTAAAATCACATTCCTAAAACTTTATTTTCTTCTTTTGGAAGTTTATGAATCTTCTTAGATTTAAGCATAACAACTTCTTGTTCTGCAATATCTGAATATTCAAATACTACTTCACATTCTAATAATATACAATCACCAATACCAACAATTGTATTAGTTTCATCAATTAATTCATATCCAAAAAATTGAATATCATCTTCACAACAAGTCATAACATCTCTACCAATAACATAACCATTTTCAATTACGTCTTTAATAAATGTTTTAAACTTAATTGTCTTACCCATATATTTTTCATGATGTTCAAACACATCAATATACCAAGTTGGATAATCATCTTCTTCAAAATAAATATTATCTTTTGATAAGTCATATGGTAAATCTTCATCTAACATACCAGTTAAACTACCATCTTTACCTTCAAATGCCACCTGACATTCAGGATTAAACATCTTAATTTGACGACGATAAGATCCTAATTCTTTAATATCATCACTACGGTTAAAAATAACTAAAGAAGAATATTTAACTAAGTTATTAAATACTTGTTTCATATTAGGGAAAAACACACCAAAGGTAGTAGCATCAATAGTTGTAATAATTTGATAAACTTGCATATAATCAGGAAACTCAATTTCATCTAAATCATAAAAACCATTTAATTCTAATACAATTTGAGCTGGCATATATTTTTCATCTAATTTAGTAAGATTATCAATATTTAAATCTTCAATTGAATCAACTACTTCAATATGAACTTTATATTCTTCTAACCACCATTTTTCATACTCTACTTCGCCTTCTTCACTAACGATTAATAAAGTATTATATTCTTGATATGATACATTATTTTCTACAACTTCCTTAACTAAAGTTGTTTTACCACTTTCTAACAAACCATTTACAATAAATAGAGGCACTTTTTGCATATTAACACTCCTTAAATAAATGTTTTATTTCTTCAGTATCAATCTTTGAACCAATGACACAAATCATACCAATATGAGCTGGAGTAGACTTTTTAACTTCTACTTCATCTGGTGTTAAATTGAATTGATACCAACAATTATCTAAACCTAAAATAACACCCTTAGCTCTAATGATAAGTCCATATTTACCTTGAGACATATCATCTAACATATCAGTTAATTTATCAATATCAAACTTTTGAACTGTTTCAATACCTACTGAAACAAATACATCATCTGCATGGTGGTGTCCATGATGATCATGTCCACAAGTACATCCTTCATGGTGATGTTCATGTTCATGGCCTCCACAACAGCATTCGTCATGGTGATGTTCATGTTCATGGCCTCCACAACAACATTCGTCATGGTGATGTTCATGTTCATGGCCTCCACAACAGCATTCTTCATGGTGGTGTTCATGTTCATGGCCTCCACAACAGCATTCTTCATGGTGATGTTCATGTTCATGGCCTCCACAACAACATTCTTCATGGTGATGTTCATGTTCATGGCCTCCACAACAACATTCTTCATGGTGGTGTTCATGTTCATGGCCTCCACAACAACATTCTTCATGGTGATGTTCATGTTCATGATGTCCACAACAACATTCTTCATGGTGGTGTTCATGTTCATGGCCTCCACAACAACATTCTTCATGATGGTGTTCATGTTTATGGTGTCCACAACAACATTCTTCATGATGATGTTCATGTTCATGACAAACTTCTTCTAAATTTAATAATTCTACATCTACACCTTCATAAGCTCTTACTAAATCATAATCACTTAAAATGTTAATTGGTGTAGTAATAACAATAGCTTTTTGATTATATTTACGAATAATTTCTAACGCTTCATCAACTTTATCATAAGCTACATCCGTTCTAGATAAAATAACTGTTTGAGCATTTTCAATTTGATCTAAAAAGAATTCTCCAAAGTTTTTAGAATACATCTTAACTTTTTTAACATCTACTAAACATACTAAAGAATTTAAACAATCTTCCAATTCAGCATCTTTAACAGCATTAATAACATCTGACAATTTACCAACACCTGATGGTTCAATAATAACTCTTTCTGGATTATAAGTATCTAATACTTCTTTTAATGATTTAGAGAAATCACCCTTTAAGCTACAACAAATACAACCTTGAGACAATTCCTTAATATCAATCTTTGATTCACTTAAAAATTCACTATCAACACTTACTTCACCAAATTCATTTTCAATTAAAACAATCTTTTCATCTTTTAGACTAGTTTCTAAAAGTCTTTTAATAAATGTAGTTTTACCTGCACCTAAAAATCCTGAAATTACATCAATTTTCATCTTCATACTCCACCTTTTCAACTAAATTTTTACCATTCATAATATAATCAACATACTTAAATTCTTTATACACATTAAAATGTGAACTAGCATTTAAATAGTTATAAATAATAAATCCAATCAACATAACATAATTAAATATACTAACATCTAAGTCAAACAAATAGATAAAAAATATATTTACACTACCAGTAAACGCCACTAAAAATAATGAATAAAATAATGATACCAAAATATTTAATGCATAACTTTTTAAATTAGAATATCTAACAAAGAATACAAAATAATATACCATTAAAAATATTAATGGAATTATTGATATATCTGTTATAACAAATTTTGGTATAACATACATTGATATAGTTAACAACACTACTGATATAAAGCCATTTACAAAATAAGTGTTTTTATAAGGAATCAATGATAATCCAAACATTCCTAAAACACCAATAAATAAATAACTAATAGAATTATCTATACGTAAATTAAATAAATATATTCCATAAAAAAATGTAATAATACTTAAAATAATAATTAAACAACCAATTAAAAATGGTTTATTTAATTTACGATAAGCTATGTCACTTAAACGTACATAATCATCAAATATAGACTCTTCTTTAAAATAATTTTGGATATTTATATCTTCTAAACAGTTAAATACTTCTTCTTTGATATTAAGCTTTTTAAATAATTTAACATCAGTACCATCAATATTAATAAACATAATGCGTTTATGATTTTTTCTAGCAATCCCTATTTGATTAACTAACCATTTCTTATCATTAACAACATCTTTACTAATGATACATAACACTAACTTACTGTTAATAATGTTATCTTTAATCTCTTTATCCCATTTTCTATTTTTAGGAATAAGTTGATCAATCCAAGCATTAATACCCATAGTTTTTAATGTTTTGTAATATTCAATTGCAATTTTTCTGTTTTCGATTTTATACGAAATAAATACATCATTCATGCCTAAATATTCTCCAAAATTATTATATTTATAATAATACCACAAAAAAATACATTTGTTAAGCACCTAAATAGAAACATCCTAACTCCATTAAAGAATTAGGATGTTTTAATTTATTTAAAACATATCTTTTCAAATTCAGTAGTTGAAATATAAGGTGTTTGTCCATGATAAATTTGATTATTCATTCTAAGTAACGCATCACCTTTTTTCATTAAACGTATTCCAATATCACTACCAAATAGTTTAATAGATGTTGTTAAATCACTAATATTTAAACACAATATATCCATTTTATTTAACTCTAACTTAGCTAATTCATTTTTATCCCTACAACAAACTATTATATTAATTCCAACTTTCTCAGAAAATCTTATCGCATACACTAATTTAGAAATAAATTTCTCATTTAATAAACTTAAATTAACATTAAAAATATGAACTATATTACCTAAACATTCAATATCTAAATTACTTCTTTTAATATGATTATTAACTTCCATAACACTTTCTAAATTAAAATGTTTTAATACTTCTAATCTTCTTTCATATTCTTCAAATAATTCATCTAAAATAGTAGTACCACTTTTTTCATCACTAATATAGGTTATCTTAGAATTACTTAATATTTTAAAATCTTGTTTAAGATCATAAAAATATAAATCATTTTGATTAACACCCTTAATTAGCATAGAAACAATAAAAGACTGAATTACATTTTTAACACCACTATTTTCTTCACCTATAACCACCAAATTCTTACTACTATTGATATTAATAGAATGAACACTTCCATCAATGTCTTTTATAATTGGTACATCTTCTTTTTTAGATTCACTTAATAAATTTTTAAGTGTTAATATTTTTCTAAATTGATTAGGATAATCTATATTATAATCAATACCTACTTTAATCATAATAGCCTGTCTATTAAAATAATTTAAAACTACTTTAGTATCTATATCATTAATTTTAGCAAATTTTAAAATAAATCTACTTGAACTATAAGATGTAAAATATCCATCTACTAGAAATGTTAGTTTATTATCCTTTGAAAACCTAACAAAATCATCAAACTTTTCTTTATTAATTTCATTTTGTAAAACAAAATTACTTACATCACTTATATCTTCTAAATCATTAATTGTAACTTTATTTTTAACAACACTTTTTTTATTCGGTACCTTTATATTATGAAAATATTTATTAATAGATAAATAACCCTTCTTTAAAAATAATCCTATCTTTCCACCATTTAAAAAATCAAATATCTTCATATTTGTGAAATAACTTATCCCTATTAGTATCAAAGCCACTCCAACTATAGCACCACCTATTTTACCAGTTAATAAACATGATATTTGAAGTAAACCTGCCCCTATTATTCCACCACCACAGCTATAACTAATATCATATGATTTTAGATAATGTTTATATAGAGTAATTGTTTTAGTTAATATATTCTTATTCGTCATTCCTAAAGAATCATATAAACCAATGTGGCATAACATAAGTAAACCTAAAAATATAAATACAGCTCCAACAAAATATATATGATGAACATCAATCTTTTTCTTAAATATTATATTTAAAATAGTACAAATAAATATAATAACTAATAATAAAGTAGAAAAATCCCCAACTAAAAAAGCAAAAAACAAACTTAAATATTTACCTAAAACACCAACCCTACCTATCATAAAAAAACAAAATAAACAAATACCTATATTAACAGCAATCATTAAATAATCGCTTTTATCTTCAATTATATGATTTTTTACTTTTGCCATATATACCACCCCTGACATTAATATAGGTATATATAACACGAAACATATAAGAATTTTGTCGAAGAAAAAGGAGAAACCTAAAATAAGTTTCTCCTTAAAATTTTAATTTGTAACCTTTTTAACATCATCTATATCTGTAGAAATTAATACAGGAATAATGATAGGACTTCTTTTTGATTTTTTGAAAATAGAATGTGATAATTCAGTCTTTAACGCATTCTTATATTCACTCCAGTTAATAAATTTATTAACTAAGAATTTAATAGATACTTTCTTAAAAATATCTAAAATTTCATCCTTTAATTCTTGATTTTCATTAATATATGCAAAACCTTTTGAAACAATTTCAGGTCCCGCAACTAAAGCTTTTGTCTTAGGATTAATGTTAGCACAAATCATTAAAACACCATCCTTGGCAAGCAATTCACGATCTCGCATAACAACATCACTAACATCTTTAAACGCTTTACCATCAATCATCACTTCACCTACAGGTACATCACCTGTAATACCGATATACTTACCATCTGAAAAACTAGCGATATCACCATTATCAAGGATTAATACCTTATCAGGATCAAAACCAATACAATCAGCAATAGTTCTCATTGCGTATTGATGACGATATTCACCAATAACTGGAACAACATATTTAGGTTCAAGCATATTAATAATTTGTTTGATTTCTTCACGGTTAGCTGAAGAGAATGGTAATAATTTAGAATTAAATTCCTTAACATTTGTAGTAACTCTATAAATAATATCCATAGTTCTTGCAGCCATTTTTTCAGTACCTAAATATGGATTAGTTAATACTACAACTGTATCTTGTTTTTCTAGATGAATTAAACGGTCAATTCCTTTAGCCATTCTTTGTAACATAAAGTATGGCTCATGTCTTTCACCTGTAACTAAAACAACTAAATCTTTATCATTATTTCTATTGTTATCATCAATATATCTTAAATTAGCTAAAGATTCTTCAGGAATACTTAAATATCCTAATTGCATAGCCTGATTAACGATTCTTTGAGTTTTTCTACCAATAATCGCAATACGCTTATTTTGTTCTAAGGCAATATTAACAATTTGTTGAATTCTTAATATATCAGAAGAGAATAACGTAAATACTATTCTATTTTGAGCTTGACTTATAATATTAGTAATTCTTAATTTAAATTCTAAGATAGTACCTCTATTTTGATCATTATCAGCACCTAAACAATCAGTCATTAAAGCTAAAACTCCTTCTTTAGCAAAAATAGCTAAAGCTCTAAACATGTGTGCATAATCAATTTTAGAATTTTGGTCGAAGTTAAAATTACCTGTATAAATAATATATCCTTCTTCAGTTTTTAAAGCTATACCTAAACAATCAGGAATATTATGAGCTACCTCAAAAAATCTGATTTCAACACCTTGTAATTTCATAGCCGTTTTAGGTGTAACCACTTTAAACATTTCAGGATTATATTCAAAGTTTTCTTCTTTAAGCTTATCAATTAATACAGCTAATGTAAATTTAGAACCATATACAGGAACACTAAATTCCTTCAATATGTGATATACCCCACCAATATGATCATCATGACCATGAGTTAAAAATATACCAACAATTCTATCTTTATTATCAATTAAATAACTAATATCATTAACAATAATATCTACACCATATAATTCAGATGTTGGATATTTTAACCCAGCATCTAAAATAAATAATTTTTCATTTATTTCTACAACATATAAATTTTTTCCATCTTCTTGTAAACCACCAAGAGAAAAAATATTAACTTTAGACATAGTACACTCTTGAATAGTAAAAACTATTCTTCCTCCTTCCTATTAAAAGTAATCGAATAATATGTTATTCTAATTATAAATTAAAACATCAGTTTTTTCAATATATTTTTCAAGAATATTAGCAGCTAAATTCGGACAAAATTTAGCAGGTATACTTGAATAAATTTCATATCTTACATCTATTTTATTCATTTTCTCAATATCAAATCCATATGGAGCTGATGAAACATCTAATACTCTTTTATTTTTTAATAAGTTATAATCTATATCCATATTATGTGGAATAGTATTAATTATTATACTATAATCTTTAAAATTAGCTTGTTTATACCCCATTAAACTAACATACTTCTTTTCTATTTCATTAGTAGTATAAACACTAAAATTAACTTTATTAGCTGTTAATAATAAAGCTAATTTAAAACCAACATACCCAAAACCCATTATTATAACTTTATAATCATTAATTATTCTATCTCCCTTACTTAAATAATTAATGATTCCTAATCCTGTTAAATGAGCATTATCTATAATAAACTCTTCATCATTTAATATTTCAAACAATAATATATTTTTTATATTACATAATTCCTTAAGCTTTTCATTAGCCTTTCCTACATATATAGCTAATATATTATTATTTCTTAAAATATCTAATAAATTAATATTACTACTAATAATATTATACTGATTATCAATACCACCAAATGGTAATAATAATCTATCTATTTTATAAAAATCAGCTAATTCATTAGATAGAACTCCACCTATCTTCTCATGTAAATATTCATACCTATTATCACCTTTTATTATTCCTAACATAAAATCACCTAACCTATTTTATGAAAACAAAAAATAAAAGGTGCCTAGGCACCTATAATTAGAAGTTTGTTACAATAACTTCAACAACTTCTTTTTTATTTGCAGTAAATGAACGGTTTCCTAATTCTTCGTTCCAAATACCTTTTTCTGCTAAACTCCAATCTTTACCACCTAATAATTTATATTCGATGAATTCGCCAACTGGTAACATTTTAGATGCAGTGAAAGTATTAGTTTCTTCATTTAAAGTTAATTTAACTGCTTTTGTAATATCCCAGTTACCTAATGCTTGTACACTACCTACTAAATAAACTTCTTTACTTGGAGCCTTAACAATAAATTCTACCTTACAATTAGCCATTTTCTTATCTTCCTTTCAAATTTTATGTTTATATATTATATATATAATAATTTATTTTCAATATAAAAGCGTTTACTAACACTTATGTAAAACGTTTACCTTTAAAAATGTATAAAATTATCTAAAAAAATAAAAACTATATGTGTATCCAATAAAATTATGGTATTATTATAAATGGTGATAAAATGAATTTTCCAATAAAAAGACCCAAACAACAAAAAATAATAAATAAAGCTAATCTAGGTATGGACTTAGAAAATATGATTAATGACAGCAATGAATATTATCTAAACAATAATATCGCTGTTATTCATAAAAAGCCTACACCAGTTCAAATAGTTAAAGTAGATTATCCATCTAGAAATAAGGCTGTAATTACTGAAGCTTATTACAAAACTCCTTCTACTACAGACTATAATGGTATATATAGACAAAAGTATATTGATTTTGACGCTAAAGAAAACCACAATAAAACATCATTTCCACTTGCTAATATATCACACCATCAAGTTGAACATTTAAAAGCCATTCATAATCAAGGTGGTATAGCATTTATAATTGTAGCGTTCAATTTATATAATGAGTATTATTTATTACCTTTTGAAGTACTAAACGAATATTGGGAAAATTCATTAAAAGATGGTAGAAAATCAATTCCTTATGATACATTTAAAAATAAAGCGTATCTAATTAAAGAAGGTTATCTACCTAGATTAAATTATTTAAAAACTATTGATGAAGTCTATTTTAAATAAATTTGTCTTCATTATTACATTTATAATATTATTATTAATTATTATTGGAAGCATTATTGGTATTTTCGTGATGAAAAAAGCTAGTAATACTTCTTTTTTTATTAATCCTAAAAATGATCCAATTTATATATATGATAAAAATAATGAGTTAATAACAACCGATAGTTATTACTATACCTACGCATCAATAACCGAAATAAGCCCTAATTTAATAAACGCTGTAATATCTACTGAAGATAAAAATTTTTATACTCATATAGGTATATCAGTACCACGCATAATATCTTCTACCATAACAAACCTAAAGGAAAAAAGAATAATATCTGGTGCTTCTACTATCACTCAACAATACATTAAAAATGCCTATTTAACTAATGAAAAATCATATAAACGAAAAATTAATGAAATCGCACTTGCGATTGAAATAGAAAAAAGATATACAAAAGATCAAATATTAGAAGCTTATTTAAATACTATTTTATTTGGCGGAAATATCTATGGAATTAATATGGCTAGCTTATATTATTTTAATAAAAAGCCTATTGATTTAACAGTTAATGAATCAGCTGTATTAGCTGGTATGATTCAATTACCAAATTATTATAATCCATTTAAAAATTTTAATGAGGTCAATAAAAGAAAAAACTTAGTTCTAAAAAGAATGTTAGAACAAGATTATATTAAGACTGATGAATATAATGAATATACATCTATTGGTGTAGAAACTTTCATCAATAAAGGATTCATAAATAAACACACAAATTACTTAAGTCCTTATTTGGATTATATATATCAAACAATACCATATGATACAGGACACATAGATAAAATACACACTTATTTAAATCCTCTTATTCAAAAGGATTTATATAATATATTAACTAATGAATATAATTTATTTAATGATGATTCATTAAATGCAAGCATAGTAGTTTTAGATAATAAAACTTATGGTATCTTGGCTCTAGCTGGTAATAGATCTTTTGATCAATTAGTATTAAATTACGCTACTAATGTGAAACTTCAACCTGGTTCTACTATTAAACCCATTTTAGATTATGCACCAGCTATTGAATACTTAAATTATAATCCAGCAACTATTTTAATTGATGAACCATATGTATATAAAACAGGTGAATCACTTAAGAATTATGATAATAATTTCTTAGGTCCAATTACCTTAAGAAAAGCCTTAAGTAATTCTAGAAACATTCCTTCAGTTAAATTATTTAATGAAATTGGCCACAAAAAGGCATTTAAATTTGCAAATAAATTAGGATTAAATATTCCTAATAATATTTATGAATCAGACGCGATAGGTGGTGGAAACTATAATTACACCTTGTTAGAGTTAGCAAATGCTTATCAAGCATTTGCAAACTTAGGTTACTTTAAAACTGCTAGTTCTATCGAATCTATTAATTATGATATTAAAGAATTTGAAAACAATTCTCCTCCTACTTTAGTTATGAAACCTACTACAGCATTTTTAATAAATACAATATTACATGATGTCTTTAAAAATGGTAACTATAATTTATCTAATACATATTTAATGGCTAAAACTGGCCAAACTAATTATGATAAAAAGACTAAAGAATTATATAATATTCCAGATAATGCAACCAAAGATTCATTATTAATTGCCTATACTAAAGATATCACTATAGGTATATGGGTAGGATATACAAAATTAGAAAAAGGTAAATACTTGGACTCATATAAAAAGAATATTCCTAAAAACATAATGAAAATATTAATGGATAAATATGCATTACCTAATCAATATTATGATATACCAAATGGAATAGTAACTGAATACATTACAATTCATAATAGCCAAGCATATCTTTCTAAATCAAATGGTTATTATGAATATTTCCAAGAAGGTAGTCAACCATTCACTTATCCTAATTATGATATAAAAATATAATATTTTATAATTTCTTTTTAAAAAATCATACTTTTCGTCTATTTATTATATGAAAGGTAAAAAGGTGAAAAGTATGACAAAAGAAATAACAATTATTGAAAAAGAATATTTAAATGATTTAAAACAAATCAAAGAAACTATTAGAACTAACCAAAATAAAGCCATGGTTGTTGTTAATAGTGCAATGATTCTCACTTACTATGAAATAGGAACAATCATTAATCAAAGAAAAGTATGGGGAAACAAATATATTGAAAGATTATCTAATGATTTAAAAGAATATGGTAAGGGGTATTCAAAAGAAAACCTATACAGAATGTCTCGTTTTGCAAATCAATTTGCTTTAAATGAAATATTGTCGCAACCTGCGACACAAATACCATGGTTTACATTAATTGAAATAATGTCTAAATCAAACTCTCACGATGAAATGTTATGGTATATAAAAGAAACTCACAAAAATGGTTGGAGTAGATCTATGGTTTTAAATCAATTTAAACTTAAAGCTTATGAAAGAAGCTTGATTGAACCAACAATATCAGAAGTCGTAAGTGTTAGTGAAGATTTGACTAACGAATTATTTAAAGATACTTATGTATTTGATTTTATAGATATTAACAAAATTAAGAATGAACAAGAATTACAACAATCATTATTACAAAATATATCTAAATTTATATTTGAATTAGGAAATGGATTTTCGTTTGTATCTGAAAAATATAGACTTATAGTGGATGAAGATTATTATGAAATAGATTTATTGTTTTATCACATACCATCTCATTCATATGTAGTTATTGAACTTAAGACAACAAAATTTAAACCTGAATATATTGGACAATTATTGTTTTATACTAATTATATAGATGCCTATGTTAAATCAGATAATGATTCTAATACTATAGGTATTGTCTTATGTCCAGAAGCTAATGGATTTGTATGCAAGACCACATTAATGAAGACAAAGAATATTGCAATATCTAAATATAAGTTTATGGAAGAATTACCAGAATACTTAGAAAGAAGATTAAAAGAACTATAAAGTATAAAGAACCAATCTTAGTGATTGGTCCTTTTTCATAATACGTTATTAATTAATAAATCAAACATCAAGGTTAATGCAAACATCAACCATAAAACATATGGAATAAGTAAATAACTATATTTACCATATCTATATGATCTTAATAACAAATATGCATTACCAACTAATAATACTCCTACTATTATTAATGCTAGTACTATTTGTTTAAAATAAAACAATACCGGAGTAAATAAGAAATTCATAAATAATAAAATATAATATACTATTTTATTTATATTATTAGTATCTCTTTCAAAAAAATCATACCATATACCTATTAATATATATAGTATAGACCAAACAATTGGAAATACAATACTAGGAATCTTTATTGTCCTTTCTAATGTTTCTATATAGGATGTATAATCCTTAAATATGATTCCTACTGCTGTACCTAATAGTATTGGCATTAAAATGTGAAACAATCTATTTCCTATATCTATCTTTTTCATAGTAATATTTTATGCTAGCACATTTTTAATTATTCTTTATAAACAAAATATTTATTAATAAATACTTCTTTACCTTTCATTTGATCATAATAAGTTTCAATATACTTACCACCACATTTAGTTATAACTTTATTAGAACCTATATTTTCTTTAACAGCATCTATTCTAATTACTTTATGTCCTAAGCTAAATAAGAATTCTATCACACGATTACAAGCTTCTGTCATATACCCGTTATTCCAATATGATCTAGCTAAGTTATAACCAATAACAGGCATTCCATCTATATAACCAACAACATCAATACCACCAATTAATTTACCATCTTCTTTTAAAGTAATAGCAAAATTAATTCTTTCAGGTATATCATATTGTAAAGACCAATATGATAATAGTTCAGCAGTTTCTTCTACTGATTCATGAACTGTCCATTTAACATATTTTGTAATCTCTTCATCACTAGTCCAACCATTATACATATCATAAGCATCTTCTATACAAAATGGTCTTAATATTAATCTATCTGTTTCAATTGTATACTTCATAAAAATCTCCTTTATTCCATAAATAGTAATGGTAAATATGATAATGCAAGTAAATATATGGCACTATTTATTATTAACAATGTTAGTGGATATTTTATTTTACCATTTTCATCTATAGTTTTACACATATTTATAGAATCTAAAACAACACATCCTATATTTATATGCATACATAAAAATGCTGCAAGAATTAACAGTGTCAATCTAGATTCAAAGAACGGATCAATAAATATTGTAGAATAGAATGAAGGTTCGTTGTTGTATTTATCAAAAAGTAAACACGTAAATATATAAATTAACACAACTAATATAAAAGATACACTTGCAAGTAAAATTGATAAAATTTTAATCCATCTACGCTTCATTTTACCCACCCCAAACTTCTAATAAAGGAAAATATGCAATTCCTAAAACTACTATAATAATATTTATGATTAAAAAAGTTAAAGGGATTTTTATAGATTTACCTTCATTTTTTGTTTTATGTAAATCAATTGAATTCATTATTATACAAGCTCCACTTAATTCAAAACTAACAAGAGATATCATTATAATTCCTATTAAAATAAAAACAAGTAATAATGCCGCTCCATTAGGACCTTCTGACTCAGGCATATTATTAATACCATCAAAAATAAGGGCTGTTGTTAGATATGAAAATAAAATAATTGAAATAGATATAATTGTTAATACTAATGATGCTATTTTAATACCTTTACGTTTCATTAAAATCCCTCCTTTATATATCTATATAATAAGTAAATTTTTGTTTGATAATATTATACCATTTTTATATATTTTTAAAATACTTAAAAGTAAAACGCTTTTTATGTGTTTTTTGTATTTTTCTAATTGACAATTATTATTTAGAGGAGTATATTAAGTAATTGTGTTAAAAATAGATATGGGAGAGAAAGAAGGCTTTATTTATGACGACTACGTCAACAATTTTATTAAGTTTATCTATAGCACTTTTAGCTGGATTATTATTATCTAGATTAGTTAAATTAATCAAACTTCCTGCAGTAACTGCTTATTTAATTGCAGGTGTTTTAATTGGTCCATTTGTATTAGGGGCACTTAATATAGATGGTATTGGTATTACAGCCAATCAACTTCATGGTTTAAGTATTATTTCTGAATTAGCATTAGGTTTTATAGCCTTTTCAATGGGAAATGAATTTAGAATAGAAGCCTTAAAGAAAATTGGTAAACCAGCAACTATTATTGGTATATTCCAAGCTGTATTCACATGTTTAGTTGTAGATGCAATATTAATTGGTATACATTTCATTATTCCTGATAAATTTAGTTTAACAAGCGCAATTGTATTAGGTGCTGTTGCTACTGCTACTGCTCCTGCAGCTACATTAATGGTTGTTAAACAATATAAAGCTAAAGGTCCATTAACTGACATTTTATTACCAGTTGTAGCATTAGATGATGCGGTAGGTTTAATTGTCTTCGCTGTAAGCTTTGGTATCGCTAAATCATTAAATACTGGAGCTGTTGATGTTGTTGGTATTGTTGTTGAACCATTATTAGAAATTGCATTATCATTAGGTTTAGGTGCATTATTAGGTATTGCATTCTCATACTGTGAAAAATTATTCCATTCACGTTCTAAACGTATGGGTGTTGCTGTAACATTTGTTATGTTAGCTGTTGGGTTATCTAGTATTAAATTCAACATTGGACATGTACATGTTGGATTCTCATCATTACTTACATGTATGATGTTAGGTACTGTATTCTGTAATATGTGTGATTTCAGTGAAGAATTAATGGCTAGAGCTGATCGTTGGAGTGCTCCTATCTTAATTTTATTCTTCGTTATCAGTGGAGCTGAATTAGAATTATCAGTATTTAAAGATATCATTATTGTGGTAATTGGTTTAGTTTATATTTTAGCTAGATCATTAGGTAAATACTTCGGTGCTAGATTTAGTTCACAAATGACTAAACAAAATCCTAACATTGTTAAATACTTAGGTATTACATTATTACCACAAGCTGGTGTTGCATTAGGTATGGCAATGAAAGCTGCTGAATTAGGTCCTGAAGGCGCAATAGTTAGAAACATTACATTATTCGCTGTATTAATTTATGAAATAGTAGGTCCATTCTTAACTAAGGTTTGTCTTACTAAAGCTGGAGATATTATTCCAGAAGGTAGAAGTTCATTTAGAGGTGTTCACCCAGATAAACACCATCATCACTTCTTCAATAAAGAAAAGAAAGTTGATACTCAAGAATAAGCAAAAACTGCAAGAATCAAATCTTGCAGTTTTTTTTATTCGAAAAATATTAAATTTTCATTTAATTTAAATATCTTTTCATTTTTAGAATTAATCCTAGAAACTAATATATTTAAGTTTAAGAAATTATTTAATATCTTTAATGCTCCTTGTTTTGATATATCTATACCACAAAAATTTATGAATGTTTTGTAGTTAAACCAACCATTCTTAGAATATATCATGATTCTTTTTATATATTGTTGTTCTGTTTTTGTAAATGATTCTCCCATTAATGAATATACTTCTTTTAACTTACTTATGTTTTTATATACCAAATAATAATTATTTGATAAATCATATAAATAAGTAATGAAATATGTTAAATCATTATTAGAACTTCTACTATTACTTATAGCGTTATAATAATTTTTCTTATCATCATTTATAGCTTCGCTTAAAAATGTCGGTAACAGATCCGCTATATCTGATAACATACTAATCCATAACATAACCATTCTAGCAGTACGACCATTATAATCAAAATATGGATGTATATATACTATATAGTAATGAACTATAAATGGTAAATAATGATTTCTTTTATTTAGCTCATTATTAACATATACAAATAAACTATCCATACAATCTTTTATTAATTCTTTTGGACATCCATTATCTTTTCCTACATATACTTCATCATCTCTATATATTCCATTTAATTTAGAATTTTCATCTAATGAATCTATAGACAATATATTATATAATTTATATAAATTTTCTTCATTAAATATTGGTTTAGAAGCAATAAATTTATATCCATTAATCATATTTCTAACTATAATATCATTTTTATCTAGTAACTCTTTTTTATTATAGTAAATATCACTTATTTGTTTTCTAGTACTGCTTACTCCTTCAATTCTTAAAGTTCCATCTATCTCACTAAACATTCTAGATACATTTTTACTTTCTATCTCTTCTTTGGTGATTGATTCATTCTTCTCTAAATAATCTAAATTAAAATAGATTAAATAATCATTTATCAATGATTTTAATTCATCAGATTTATAAAAATAACAACAACCTGTATCGAATGACTTTAATGCCAATGTCACCGTTTTTAAAAACCTATAAAACTCTATAAAACTATAGTTTTTTGTTTTATTCCTTATTCATCGAGCCATGATTAAATCAAGTAGTATGTACTCTCCTAAGGCGTCAATTCCGTACAAACGTATACGTACTTTTATTTATGTTAATATTATTTATTTATATAATTAGCTAAATTAATGGCTGCATTTAAATCTCTATCTATTATTAATCCACAATGTTCACATTTATATGTTCTTTTATCTACTGTCATTTCTTTTAAATTACCACAATTACTACATTTTTTGCTTGATGGATAATATTGATTAGCTATAACTATATTTACTCCATGTTTTATAGCTCTATTTGTTAACATCATCCTGAATTTTCTCATACTAGCCTCTGTTATGTTTTTAGAGGCTTGTTTTTCCTTATATGTCATTTCTTT
>JBGVFV010000118.1:0-10717 GCA_045121295.1 Candidatus Pelethenecus sp. | reverse complement strand
AAGTACTGCAGTTTTGGGAATCATCCATGATGCACCAAACTTATAAGCACCTTTAACTCTGCCATCACTGCATAATTTTTGAACTCTTCTTTCAGATATATTCCATTTTGAAGCTGCTTCTTTTACTGTAATTAAATCCATGTCATCACCTATACGCTTTAACGAATAAATACTGTACGGTTGTCCGTACAGTATTATTATAACTCTATCTATTTTTATAGTCAAATATTTGAAAATATCTTTTAATATTCTTTTAAATCTATTACATAATCTGATAATTCTTTTACAACATCTAAATGATTAATGTTAGAATAATCTAATATAGCTAAAACATCTAAATTTTGACTTTTAGCTCCTTTTATTGCATGTATTGCATCTTCTAATATTAATGCTTTATTACATCCACCTTCAAATTCAATGACTTTAAGATATCCTGTACCATCATCTTTACTAACACCTAAATCCGATCCAGAATATATATTTTTATAATATGGTCTTAAATTATGTTTATCTAATAATACATCTAATAAAACACCTGCAGTGGCACTATATAATACAACTTTTCCACATTCATTTAAATCTTTTAATAATTTAATAGCATTAGGTTTAATGTCTTGTTTTATGTATTCAGATTTAATAAAATCAAAAAACATTTTACTAACTTCTTCATAAGACAAATCTTTTCTATATTCATCACGAAGTATTTTAGCTATTTCAATGTTAGTTTTTGATGATATTTTAATAAATAAATCATCATTCGGAATAACATTTAAGCTTTTAACAAAATCTATACAAACTGTTTTCCACATTTTCATTGTATCGACAACAGTACCATCAAAATCAACTATAAATAAATCATATTCTTTTAAATTCAATTCTTTCATTTTCTTCACCTATATAATAATAAGATTAGCCATTTTGACTAATCTTATTATTTATTAAATATTATTTTCATTTCTTCTTAATTCAGCAATATCTAAAATTAACTTTTCAGTCTTTTCCCAACCTAAACATGGGTCAGTAATTGATTTACCATAAACACCATCTTCAACCTTTTGACAACCATCTTCAATATATGATTCAATCATTAAGCCCTTAACAATCTTTCTGATTTCTTCATTATGGCGTGTAGCGTGTAATACTTCTTTAGCAATACGAATTTGTTCTAAATATTTCTTACCTGAATTAGAATGATTACAGTCAACAATAATAGCTGGATTAGCTAAATCAGTTTTCTTATATAAATTAGAAACTTCTAATAAATCCTCAAAATGATAATTAGGATAAGAATTACCCTTTTCATCAACATATCCTCTTAAGATGGCGTGACTTAAAGGATTTCCTTTTGAAGCAATTTCCCAACCACGATATAAGAAAGTATGTGCATGTTGAGCAGCATTAATAGCGTTAATCATTACTGTTAAATCACCACTTGTAGGATTTTTCATACCTACAGGAATTTCAATCGCACTAGCAGTTAAACGATGTTGTTGGTCCTCAACACTTCTAGCACCAACAGCTACATAACTTAAAAGGTCAGATAAATATCTATGGTTTTCTGAATATAACATTTCATCAGCACATGAAAATCCTGTTTCTTTTAAAACATTCATATGTAAACGTCTAATAGTAATTAAACCATTTAAAAGGTCAGGAGCTTCAGTGGGATTTGGTTGATGTAACATTCCTTTATACCCCGCACCAGTTGTACGAGGTTTATTTGTATAAACACGTGGGATGATAAATAAAACATCTTTAACTTGTTCTTGAACTTTTCTTAATCTTTTCATATAGTCTAATACTGCATCTTCTCTATCAGCACTACATGGACCAATAATTAGGATAAATTTATCACTTTGACCTGTAAAAATCTTTGATATTTCTTCATCATTAGCTTCTTTAATTTTAGCTAAATCTTCAGTTACAGGATACATTTCTTTAATTTCTTTTGGAGTTGGTAATTTTCTTAAAAATTCCGCATTCATAAAACTTCACTCATTTCTTTAAATACTGTTACTATTATACCAAAAAAACACTTTACATAAAAGAGAAAAATAGGTATTTTTAAATACCTATCTTAAAATTATATTATTCTATTTATTTTAATTTAAATTCCATATAAGCTGGTTGATGATCAGAATATGCAAACCCATCAAATCCTAAATTGCCATTTTTAGTTTCAACATTAAAATGTTTAACTACTTCTATATTTTTAGAAACTATGAATCCATCTACAACACATACATATGTTTCATTTGGGTTCCATTGTATGTCATTATTTCTACATGTAGGAACATTGTCAGAAGCGACAACTTTAAAATTATCATTAAGTGGACTATTTCCTGATTCATCAAAATAAGATGCAACCCAATCTGGATCTTTTAAAACATTATTAAATACTCTTAAAGTTTTATTATAATTAAAGTCCGGGTTATATGTTAATAAATCATGATTAAAATCTCCACCTACTAATACATAATCACCATTATCATAACAAGAATTAATAAAATCATTTAACTCTTTAATTTGTTTTTCTCTAATTACTCCACCTTTATCATAAGCAGACATATGAGAATTTATTAAATATAACTTCTTACCATTTTCTACTTCTATGATGTTAACATTAAAACATCTATCTAAATCAAATAATTTAGATAATGAATCACTTATTGTATATTCTACTCTATCTGATTTAGATATCTTATATTTAGAAAATGTAGATAATCCTGCTAAACTTTTACCATGCATATCATATAATGGATAAGGTAAAAAAGTAGAATTAAAATTAATACATAATACATTATCATAGTTAACTAATTCATCTTTAAACATTTGATTTTGATTAACTTTATGTGATCTAGTAGCTTTAACATCTACTTCTTGAAGTAAAACAAAATCTAAATCTAATGATCTTATAGTTTCTATTGAACCATTTATATTAAATATCACTTCTTCTTTAGATTTAGCTTTTGAATCATGTCCACATGTTTCATTTCCATCTATATCATAACCAGTATCTAAGAAAAAAGTGAAATCTTGAGAATAAGCTCCAAAACCTATATTATATGTTGAAACATTATAAGTTTCATTTAATTTAAGTTCAGCCATACTTGATTTACTATCTATTTCTAATTCAACATTACCAATTCTGTCATAACTTAATACAACATAACCACAATATCCAACCACAAATATTAGTATTGAACATATTAATATTCCTATAGTTATAAAGATTTTCTTCATAGTTCATCACCTATATATAGTTTATCATATTTTGTTAAAATAGAAAATAAAAAGGTTTGATAATTCTATCAAACCGTTTAATTCAGAATGGTGCGGGTAACAGGAATCGAACCTGCACACCGGAGGTACTAGATTCTAAGTCTAAATGGCGGATTTTTCATACCAATATTACAATGATTATTATTTATACATTTTAATAATAAACAATGTAGAGCCAATTAACTTTATTTTTTACATATTTATCTTATCACAATTTAATTGTGATGTAAAGTTATAAATTCAATTTGCATGTCAAATTTATAAGAGGAGGTATATTTTATGAAGAATTTAAGAAAAAATGTTAGATTTTTAAGAAAACAACATGGTTATACTTTGCAACAGTTTGCAGACATTTTAGGTATATCTAAATCCTTAATTTCTCAATTTGAAAGTAATTGTTGTGGATTATCTATTGATGTAATATTACAAATCAGATCATTATTTAATGTATCTCTTGATGATCTATTTTTTAAGGATTTAACTAAGAATTAATATTCTAAATTAATATCGCAAACGAAAAAGGGGATTCAACACGCTAAACCGCTCGTGCTTGAATTCCCCTTTATTTTCTTATTTGCTAATATAATATACTTAAGTATATAACTATTCTAATTCTTAGTGTTGTTTCTCAATTTGGTTAGGTCATTAAAGAAATAACTATTTTCTAATTGCATTTCTTCAAATGTTGCTTTTACATTTTTAAATTCTTCTAGATCATCTAGTCCTATTGGTGAACGTAATGATTTTTCATTGAAATAATCACTGAAACAGTCAGTAGAAAATCTTTTAGAATATATCTTTTTACTCATTAAATAATATTTACTTTCTTTAGCTTTTTCATCTTGTGTTCCTAATTCAATAGATGTATCTATTTTAAAGTATCCAAATGTATTATAAATACCTTTATGATACTTATTTATTATAGATGCAAAGCCATGATATAAATACATTGGTAAAGTATTATCAGCCCTATTGAATCTATAGTTATAATATCTATTATTAAACTTTTCTAATGTTATCTGAAATATTAAATCTTCTAATGCGAAACCAGGCATAGCTAGTTTCATATCAGAACATTCATCAATATGAACTATCTCACATAAATCACGTGCATCAGCACCCCAAGATTCTGGTCTTTGTTCATCACATATAACTTTTACAAATGGAAAGTTATCTATTGTCGCACTGTGTCTAACCATCTTTAACCAGGAGTTAAATAAATCATTTTTTTGATTAGTAGAATCATCATTCTTTTTTATAGTTTGTAATTCTAAATTGTTTCCACGTTCTTTACCAATTTCAGTTATATTAATAACACCGAATTCAAACATATCAGATTTTTTATTATTTTCTAGGACTTTTCTTCCTAATCTTAAGGAATCGAAGTCTAGTATATGTGCATGTCTACTAAATGAATCTATCATACGTGAATCACGTTTAAATAGATCACTATTCCAAAGTGGAAAATTTCCTAAATCTTGTAGTAAATTATCTGTTCTAATTGAATAGTTTGATATTAATAAAGATGACTGGATTATATATACAAAATATAATTGAACATAGTCTTCAATTACATTCCATATATCAACCACATTTAATTTATTATTATAATAATAGCCATATCTTTCATAATCATACATGAAGATATTTCTTCTATGTGGTTTTTTATAGAATTTTATCATCTTAGATTTTACAAATCTTTTACAAGTTGCAAGATTATACACGCTATGGCGTTCTATAGCTTGTTTTAAAGAGTTTTCTAAGTTTATCCAAGGAAAATAGGGAAACTTTAAATCAGCCTGTAGAATCTTCTCAAAAGCCTTATCTCTAAGCATTATTTCTTGTGATAATGCCATATCTGTAATTATTGTAGTTTTCTTTTTACCCATAGTACCACATAGCATTATTACTATTGGTCTTTCATTTATAAAGCCCCTATCTTTCATTTCCATATGGTTTAGATTTCTATAACCAATTCTTTTTCTTATAATATCAAAAAGAAGTATAAAGAATATGATCCAAATAAATGTAGGAATAAAATCTATAGGAATAGACATGTCCATTAAGAATTTTAAAACTTGTCGATAAATTGATACTAAATCGAATGATGCTACAAAGTATAGATAATATGCGATTAATTCTATAAACATTGTTATTACATTAAAATTATATGCCCATATAAATAGCCATATTTTTATGTAATATGAATTATCTTTTATAAATTGTATAAAGTTAATTATCCATTCTTTAACTGGTAAATATACTTTTCTTTCAAATTTATATTTCCACCATTTAAGTGCTTTTGTATCTTCATTATAATTATTATTTTGTGGTATTTCTCTATTTAACCACATTATAAATACCATTATAAACGGCATTAATAATATTAATATTTTTGAAATATAATATAATAGATCACCTAAGAAATTAATATACTCAAGTATATTTTCTTTAGTGATAAATAGTTTCCAATATTGTTTCCATAAAACCTTAAATTCTTCCCAGGTGTTAGGAAGATTCCAAGGCATTTCAAATGGTTGTTTTGTAAATTCATTTATAGTGATTTCACCATTTATTTCAAATTCAAACAATTCAGCTATATAGAATATAACTGAATTCTTTATATCTATTAATGATTCCCATATACGCAACGGCGCATATCGGAATTTAAATATAGCTAGTAATAAAAATATAAGTGTTATTAAAATACATATATAATGTCTATAATCTATCTGTTTTAATTTCTTCATATTGTTTACCCATTATTTCTTTTTCTTTTTTAATTAATAAATATGATACATCTTCATAATCATATCTATTTAATTTTATTGATAATTTATTATCAATTACAATATAATGATTTCCAAACAAATCAACTCTTAATTTAACATCTAAATTCATAATACCACCTATATCCCTAACTGCTTAGCAGTGAAAAATATATATCCAATAATTGTTATTATTAATAAATAACCTAAAATTTTTAAAACATCTATCTTTTTATTCATAATTTTCACCCATTTTCTTTAAAATACTTGATTAATTAATTTAAATATCATATAATAATTTTAGTTCCGATTGATGGAGCATTTGCCGACCCGATTGACGGGTCTTTTTTTATTTTCTATGTATTAATTTAGAATATCTTTTAGGATATTTAAATCCCCTATCAGAACTTTTAATATCACTAATTTTAACAACTTGCGTATTATGATTAATACCACTTAAAACTTTAGAATTTAATATATTTTTTGGTAATACTAAGATAGTACCATTTTCAACATCTTCAAATCTTTTATTGTTAAACTTTTTATCATTATTTTTTTCAACTAAAGAAGTAATAGTTTTAACTCTTGCAGTATTATTTTTTCTATTAATAGAAGTAACAATAACATTATGACCACCATGTAGAATTCTTTTACCATTATCAGAATAAATTTTCATTTTGTCATTAAATACATAATATATTCCATTTACTTTTGGATTTAAATTTCTATTTCTTGCCATTTATATTTCCTTTCTTAAGCCCTATTTCTAGGGCTTATTTCTTAATATTTTTTACGTTTAAATAATTTAGCTATGAGCTTAAATGGTAATGTTAAAACATACCATATAGCCTTAAATATAGCTAATAAGCCAATACCAATAAATTTAAATATTGGTGTTATAAAATTTAGTACTGATATTAATGCAAATATTCCTAATATTAATATAATTTTTTCAAAGTTTGCACTTTCAAAAAAATCTTCAACATCATTTTTTACTAAACCATCATCATCATATATATCATCAGCACCATTTTCAGCTATAAAAGCTTCATTTGTTTCTACATCAGCATAAAATAAATAATTATCAGCCGACCAAGAACCACCACTAAATAGACCACCACAGTCATTCCAAGCTATTTCTAACCAATTATAGTTATATTCTTGTAATAATTTATTATATGATTCTAATTTTAGGTTTTCAGTATAACAATACTTATACAAAACACCACTAAAAGTTTTATTAGATCCAAACATTTCTTCCCATAAAGCATTAATAGAATATGTATTTGGAATAGATACAAAACCGAAATAACCATAAATTTCATTTGGTTTATATGATGATATTTGTGGATAATCTAATTGCATTTTATTGAATATGTATTCATATAAATCATTTGAAAATATTTCATCTTCTACAAACTGATGATAATAATCATAATATGATAAATTGCAGTCTAGAAAATAGTTAGCACTATTTCCATCTACTGATTTTGCTGATAACCAAATTGACTTCTGATATGTAGTTTCATATATCCCTTTTTCAGTATTATATATAAAATCACCACAATAAGACTGCATAACACCCATATTTTTTAGACCTAATGCAATTGCAACATCACTAGATTTAACTTTTCCATCTAATACTGGAACATTTATTTTACTTTGTTTTTTAATTGCAAATGGTGTATCTTCAACCCTTTCAAGATATTCAACAATTACATCTCTTTTTGATGAATCATTAACAATGTAATAAGCTTGTTCAACCATTGATAAATCTAATTCATTTTCGAATTTTGAAAACATATTCATTTGTGTTAATACATCATGAACACTTACTAATGAAGATACAATTGCCATAACATCCATAAAATAAGCTATTTGATAATATAAAATAGAATAATAATTATATACAGAAGTGGTTTTTACTTGAATATATAATTTTAATTCATTCTCACCACAATATTTTATATAAGATGATTCATTATTAAATGAACATTCATTTTCTATAATATAATTATCATCTTCATAGATATTTTTATAACTTTCATATACTTCATAAGCTCTTGTAGTAGTATCTAATTCATTATCATTATAATCATAGCCATATAATGATATTTCTTCTTTATAATTAATATTTTTTCTTGCAACTGCGATAACACCATTATTGTTATTATCAATAGTCAGAAATAAAACAATACCATAGTCAATTGATGAACCAGTTGCATCAGCATTTAATAATGTAAAAAAATAACTTGTAAAATCATTATTATCTTTTAAAGTTTCATCTTTTAAAGTTATTTCAAATACTAAGGTATTAATATCATTTTGCAATAATGATGCACCTGGTGTGAAATCATAATAATCACTTGATGAATTATAATCACCTAATTCATCTTTATTCAATATTCTATCAGTATTATGATAGTAATTTGTTGTAGGTAATACATCTGAACTAGCTACAACCATTTCAGATGCATAAGCATTTGTACAGAAGAATAACAACATTATAAATATTGATGCTATTAATATATAAAATTTTATTATTGTATTTTTTAGATCATTCATTTTTTTCACTTCCTTAAAATAAAAGAGTTAGCCTAATTTCTTAAGCTAACCCTTAATACATAATTTTACTTTTTATAATTTTCTTTGATATAATTTGTTAATTGAATTGAAAAATTATCAATAAATTGTTGTCTAGGGTGAATTCCGTCTCCAATACCACTTGCATAATCATAATTTGCTTGTTCTTTAAAACTACACAATTTGAAAGCGTCAAACACTGATATATCATATCTAGCACATACTATCTTTATAGCAAGACAAACATCATCTAATGTAAAACCACTATTGGTTAAACATATTTGATTGTAATAATCAGCTAATTCAAATGGTGTCGTAAAGAATATAAAAGAGTTTGGATATCTTTGTTTTAAACCTTTACAAATAACATCTAAAGAGCCATAAACAGTTGACTCATCAGTATCATCAATAGTACCTAATGTTGCTTTCCAACCTTGAGACCAACCTAATGATAAAGCATCATTTGTTCCACCCATTACCATAATTATATCAGCTTCTTCCATGTCATCAAATCTTTCACACATTGAATATCCACCGGTAAGAGATAACATAGAGCCACCCATACCATAATTATTTACTTTTTTAACACCTAATAAATTTTTTAATTGTTTAGGATATGGGTTAGCCATTTGGCTACCATTTGCAATTAAACCCTCGGTTAAACTATCGCCAAGGCAATTTACTACCATATTTGAAAAATCAATATTAATATTTTCATTTGTTGGAATATCATTTGTAGTATCATTATTAGATGTAGAGTTATTTGTTATTGATTTAAAACAACCTAACAAAGCAAATACACATAAGAAAATTATTATTAATAAATTAGCTTTCTTTTTCATATAACCACCTCAAATATGATTATACTATATTTTTTTATTAAGCGAAATAAATTTGATAATCTTCTGCAACTGCAGTAATTAAAGCAAGTGAGAAATATTTTGCATTTGAAGGAATATCAAATACTTTTACATTACCATTAGTAGTTTCAAAATCAAAGTAAGCAATAGGGAACTCTAAATTATTACCATTAGAGTCGAAGAATTGTGCAATACAAGTAACAGCAGCTGCATTATTAGTTGGTGCAACGATTTTCACTTGTGAATAATTATCAACTTCAATAATTTTTGATGAAGTAATAGCTTCATGGTCAATAAATGTAGTTAAGTTTTCGCCATAATATTTACCACTCATAGAAGTATCAACTTCACATAAGTCATCAGTTAATGTTAATGAAACTTGCTCTTTATTTACTTTAATATCTAATTGTGTTGAATATTTTGCAACATCATACCATTTTACTTCTTGATTTTTAGTATCTTTGTAATCTTCGCCCATTTCAGCCCAATTAGGTGTAATTTCAAGTCTTGCATGTGTTGCACCAAATGGAACTTCTAAATCTTGATTTCCGTTAAACACATTAGTAGCAGAAATGAAATCGCCATCAGATTCATAATAGAATACTTGATATTTGATATTATTATCGAAATCAACTTCGATTTCTAAACCTTGACATTCAAAAGCATTCTTTGTGTAAATTGATTTTTTTGTTTCTTCAAATTTACCATCAGCATCTTTTAAACCACCAACTTCAAATGTTGGGTGAATAGTCTTAAGACCATCATCTTCACTTCTTAAATTACTTACTAATGATGCAGCACCTACAACTGCACCTAAACCAACTACACCTAGTGCAATTGTTTTTAATGTTTGTTTTGTTTTTCTTTTCATATTCTCTCTTTTCTCTGTTTGAATTGTTTATCAGCTCAATTAATTTATATAAAAGTGTTTATAATGATGTTTTTAAAAGAAAGGTTATCCTTTCATTATTTTTATTTAACACTTTTATTTTTGTACTTTCTTTGTTTGTCTTTTTTGATGTTTCTTATTAAGGTTAACCACCCTAATATAAGACCACCAAAACCGACTATTATCATTGATAGTTGATATAGATCATTTAAATTGTTCATTATAACATACCGCCATTCCAAGCTCTGTTATAATGTTTATTAAAAATCTTTCTTCTAGTTTTCTTTGATAAAATGATTTTATATTTGTTTTGTTTCCTCAAAACTTCATGATGA
>JBGVFV010000117.1:0-86850 GCA_045121295.1 Candidatus Pelethenecus sp. | reverse complement strand
AATTGTGCATATGTATATAATCGTCATTTTACTTTCAATGATAAAGTTCAAATTATTAAAAAAGCTATTGATGAAGTTGATCCAATGGGATTGTTAGAGATTAATTGTCCGAAAGATGAATACATTCAAGAAGCGACAATTATTGCTAAACAAATTAAAATTGAGAAAGCTAATTTTGTAAAGGGTAAATATATTCAAGAAGTATTTAAAAAGCAATTTGATGAAGCTATTTCAATGAAAAAGTGCAATGATATTGCAAGAAGAATTATTATTTATCTTGATATGAAAGATTATTTTAAAGATTTTGAAGAAAATGAAACCTTAAAAGGAAAAGTTACTTTCAATAATTATGAAATTACTTTAAAAATGCATGATGATTTTATATTTAAATATAAAGGTTACAAAGCATATTTAAACGATAAATTTTATTATGATATTGAAGAACAAGATTTATTAGATAGTTTATGTAGTTTTGTTGAAGATAATGATACTATTTATGTTCAATATAAGCATTATCATTTTGGTTTCCATTTTGGTCATTCTGGTTATTTTAAAGAAATAAAAAGATCTAAATACTCTTTTGAAAAGTTAAAGCACAAAAAAGACATAGAATTAATCTTTGATAATAAAGGAGTTATCTTTTCTAGAAAAATAAGTAATCTATCTAAAGAAGCAATAATTGAGCTAATGTTTAACGAGCCAATTAAAGAAAAATATGAAAAGGTATTTTATTCACCAGATAAGGTTAAAAGATTAATTGTTTCGAAAAATAATATAGGAAGTTATTCATATCATGTTGAAAAGCTAACAATATTAGAAGGTGAAGAAATATATTGGTGTGGTAACCATGCTTTTTGGGAACCTATATTTGGCGGTGGTGGAGTATCTTTTTATGAAAATACTGACGATTTACTAAAAGATATTAATGCTGAAATAAAAGGATGGATAGAAAAATAAAAATTATAGAGGAGGAAACGTCATGGATGATAAGATTATCAAATTTAAAAATAGTGTCGAAATCAAAATACTTTTAATAGTTTGTTTGATTATTTTTATTCCATTGTTTATTTTATTGATCAGCGAAATCATCAAAAGAGGGTTCAATGAATTATGGCCTTTTGTCTTTATGTTTTCCATCATTTTATTAATATTTGTGTTCGTACTTTTTGTAATTAATAGATTTTGTATAACTTTTGATTATAAAAAAAGTGAAATAATGTATACTCCATATTTTAGAAAGACAAAAGTATACAAATTCAAAGATGTTAAAATCTACTATTGTAAAGGTAAAACTACATTGCCAAATGATTATGTTTTTAATTTTATTAATAACAATAAAGTTATATTTAAGATATCATCTATCGATTTTGAATTTCAAACAAAAGAGAAAGTTGACTTATTAAAAGAATTTTTTGACGGGAATCAAAAGTATTTTTATGAATTAGAAAAAACTCTAAAAATACCTAATGGTAAATTATTTATAATCACATATGAATTGGATGAAGATATTGCGGTTGTATATTTACCTAAAGCTATAACAATAGATTTAGGATATATAAAGTCTGATCAAAAGTTCTATTTAACTGTATATAAAGATGGAAATTGGAATAATCAATTAGAAGTCTTAGAAACTGATGACATAGAAGAAATAAAAGGAATCTTGCAAAAATTAATTGATAAATATTCATTGTAGAAAGTGATGAATTATTTAGATGAAGAATAAAATCTTCATCTTTTTTTATTTTTTACCCTCTCATTTGGATGCTTTAATGTCTGTTACTATTGAAGATATATTTAAAAAAATTAAAAAGTTTTGCTGATGACCCCCTCAAAACGATGTTGAAATCTCCAGTACTATTGAAGGGATATAAAATTTTCTTTACGAATTTTTATAAATAGGTCCATAAAAGCACATGTAATTTTCCAGTACTATTAGAAAGATATATATTATTTTTCAAAAAAGTTGGTAATTTAGATGTTCAAATGTCCGTAACTATTGAAGAGAATATTTCTTCAAATAAAGAAATAGGAGGTGTAAAAGTTGGTAATTAATTTTAATAAAAATAGCTAAAACATAACTTTTTTGTAAACAGGATAAGGCGTGAATCACTCTGCATCACTTGCCTCACGCCTAGGTGTTGTAACTGGGATACCCAGCTTACAAAATTTATAAACAAATAGATGGATGTAAACATAAACTTGTGGTATCATCATGATGCAAGTTTGTGTTGGAAAAGGAGGAAAAATTGAAAGATAATAAAATTTACAACACAGCTTTATATTGTAGACTATCACTTGATGATGGAAGTGTAGGAGAATCAGGAAGTATTCAAACACAAAAGATTATTTTAGAAGAATATGCTAAAATGCATGGGTTTAAGATTTATGATGTTTATGTAGATGATGGATATTCAGGTCTTAACTTTAATAGACCAGGATTTCAAAGAATGATTCAAGATATTCAAAGTGGAAAGGTTAATTTAGTTATTACTAAAGACTTATCAAGACTTGGAAGAAATTATATTGAAACTGGTTATTATACAGAACATTACTTTAAAGATGTAGGAGTTAGATATATTGCTATTAATGATGGTATAGATACCATTAATGATAATAATGATATCGCACCATTTAAAAACATCTTAAATGATATGTATTCAAAAGACTTATCTAGAAAAGTAAAAGCAGCTAAAAGAAGTAGAAATCAAAAAGGATTATATACTGCAGCTCAAGTACCATATGGATATAAAAAAGATCCACTAGACAATAATCATCTAATCGTGGATGAAGAAATAAGACCTATTATTAAACTTATCTATAGATTAGCATTAGAAGGTCATGGTTGCCCTAAAATTGCGTCTATTTTAACTGAGAAAGGTATTTATACTCCAGGTTATTATAAACGTATTAAAGGCGATATTAGGTTTGCTAGATTTAAGAATAAAGGTTGGACTTATGTAACAGTAAGAAAGATACTTGGAGATGTAGTATATCTAGGACACATTGAATCTAATAAGTATGAAGTAATAAACTATAAAACAAAGAAATGTGTCCCTGTACCTAAAGAAAGACATCTAATAGTTAAGAATACTCATGAAGCAATTATATCTCAAAGTGATTTTGATGCAGTTCAATCTATGATAGCATCACGTACTCATCCTTGGGTACACAATCATGAAAACTTATTTAAAGGAATAATTTATTGTGCTCATTGTGGTAATAAAATGGCTTTAGTTTATCAAAAAAGAAAATATGGCACAGTAAGTCATACGTATAAATGTACAACTTATATGAGAAACAAAGATTATTGTCCTAGACCTAACACATTACTTCATAGACAAATTAAATCAATCGTAGAACAAGAACTAAGAGATTTAACAAAAAACATTAATAGAGAAGAATTCTTAACTAAACTATTAGAAAGAAAAAAGAAAGAATCATCTAATGTTGATATTGAATCTAAGATAAGTAAGTTAGAAGCTAGAAAAGATAAATTATATCAATTGACTAAGAAAGTATATGATGATGCATTAAATGAAATAATTGATAGTGAAACTTCATCTAAAATGATTAAAGAATATCAAGAAGAACAAAAGAAGATAATAAGTGAAATAGAAACACTAAGAAATCTTAAAAAAGAAGAAAAGTCTACAATAGAAAATTACAAATTATTAAAAGAAAAAGTAAATGAATTTTTAGAGTTTAAAGAACTTAATTCTCTAATTGTTCATTCATTAATATCTAGGATAGAAGTTGGATATAGAGATAATCCAAGGACTATTAAAATATATTACAAGTTCATAGATACAACATTATAAAATATTCGAACTTTATTCGCCCACATTCGAACACATACGCCCACATTCGAACGTATAAAACTTGAAAAGTGGGAATAATAATGATATAATATATTCATAAAGGATCTGATAATATGTTTGAAAAAGATATTAAAAATTTAAAAGAAAATAATTTAATTGAATTTAAGAAATCTAAGGGCGGATTGCCAAATTCTCTTTGGGAAAGTTATAGTGCATTCGCAAATTCAAATGGTGGAACTATTGTTTTAGGTATTGATGAACCACAGAAAAATGTGTTTGAATCTGCTAAACTTACTGAAAGTGAAGTTCTAGAATTAAAAAAACGTTTTTGGGACACGATAAATAACACACAAAAGGTAAGTGTTAATATATTAGTTGATAGAGATGTTTATGTGGATGACTATGATGGATTTCCTGTTTTAGTAATAAAAGTTAGAAGAGCCAACAGATTTGAAAAACCGGTGCATATTAACAACAATGTTTATAGTGGTACATATAGAAGAAATCATGAGGGCGACTATCATTGTACAAAATCAGAAATTGATTTAATGATTATAGATTCAAGTAATCAAAGCAATGATAAAACTTGTTTAGAAGAATTTGCTTTAGAAGATTTAAATTTAGAATCTATTTTAAGTTACAAACAAATGTTAAAAGCATCAAATCCTAGCCATATATTTTTAACTATGCCTGATGAACAATTTTATTTAAATTTGGGTATAGCTAAAAAAGGTGGAGACGGTCAATTACATCCAACAAGAGCAGGATTATTAATGTTTGGAAAAGAATATAGAATCACTGATGAATATAGTCATTACTTTTTAGATTATCAAGATCACAGAGAGGAAACACCAGAAATAAGATGGATAGATAGAGTTCAATCTTCATCTGGTGATTGGAGTGGAAATGTATTTGATTTTTTCTTTAAAGTATATAACAAATTGATTCAAGATTTGTTCGTTCCATTTAAACTAGAAGGAGCACAAAGAGTTGATGACACAGAAATGCACAAGGCATTAAGGGAAGCACTATGTAACACATTATCAAATGCTGATTATTATGGCACAAGAGGGATTGTGATTAAAAAATATAAAGATAGAATAGAATTTTCTAATCCTGGTAGTATGCGAATGAGTGTTGAAGAAGCATTTGCTGGTGGAAATACCGATCCAAGAAATGAGACAATTTTAAAAATTTTCAGTTTAATTAAAATTGGTGAAAGAGCAGGCACAGGAATACAAACAATATTACGCGCAATAAATGTATTTGGATATAGCAAACCTATTATTGAAGAAACTTTTAATCCTGATAGAACAACATTAACAATTTTCTTAGGAAAGATGGTAACTATAAAAATAAATGATTTTGAGCCTCAACTTGTTAAAGTTAATTCATTATCTTCTGATGAAGAAAAAACTTTAGGTTTTATAAAAGAAAAAAAAGAAATATTTAGACAAGATTTAGAAAAATATTTATCTTGCAGTAAAACAAAATGTAATAATATTATAAAATCATTACTTAAAAAAGGGCTAATTAAGAAAAAAGATTCTGGTAAAAATGTTAAATACACTGTAAACAGCTAATGTTTGATTAAAAATAGGGTTGCAATAGGATAGTCCAGTCGAGACTGGGCTTTTCATGGTGGGACACCGATATTATAATCCGGAATGGGGAAGATGGATTCAACCAGATGATATTGAATATTTAGATCCAACAAATATTAATGGTTTAAACTTATATGCGTATTGTAATAATGATCCAGTAAATATGATCGATCCAGATGGACACGCACCTAAATGGGTTTACGGATTGGCATGGGGGATAGCAGCTGCAGCTGTTGTTGTTGCTGGTGTGGCTCTAATGGTTGCTTCGGGCGGTTCTGCTGCTGTAGCTCTAAGTGCATTAACTCTTGCTGCAAGCGGATTGGCTAGTAGTACAACGGCGTTAACTGTTGCAAGTTTTGCATTCATAGGAACTTCGATGGCATTTGTTGGCGCATCAATGATGGCTGCAAGAAGTGGTAATATGTTAGAATCAGGTCCGTCTGTCATGGTTTCCACCTTAACTGCTGGTGCTTATGGAGCATATGGAGGATATTACAGTTGGAATCAACAAATTGGAAATCAACCTTCATGGTCAACGATTCAAAAGAATTATTGGAAATCTAAAGGATATGATTCAGCGCCAATAGGTTCAGATGGATATAAAATTGAATTGAATCATCCATTCGGTAGATATGGTTCTAAAATTAATATATTTGAGGAAGTTACACATACTCAACATGTTCAATTTCATCAAATGTATGGAACTGGTAGAGGAAATGGTGGTTTTAATCAATATTATAAGTTTGACAATATTTGGGAATGGATAAGGAGTGTATTTTAGTGTTTTTTAAGAAAAAAAGAGTTTTAGAACATAAGAAAATTCAAGAAAAAATGATAGAAATTGCAAAAGAGTATTTATCTGGTAAAATTAATTTTGAAGAATTTAAAAAAATATTTTTAGAGAATGATCAAATTTTGTTTTATTTTAGTGATTTTTCAATGAAAAATAGTAGAAGAAAATTCTATAGTAAGGCAGAATTATTTAGACTTGATAGCACATATTGGGTAAGACATGATTTATATAATCAAATGTATTCATTTTTATATATTATTGGAATTGAATTTGATGAATATGTTCCTGAATATGCAATATATAGAAAAATTGATAAATTATGTCCAGAATGGTTTCAACAGGATATAAAATTCTTACAAAAACAGTTTGAGAACCTTGAGGAATTAATTAGCGAAAAACAATTAGAAAAAGCACTAAGAACTATTTGTAAAAGTGAAAATGGGGAAATGCCTCAATGGCTTCAAGGTGCTGAATGGCCAATAGTTAACGGCAAACCAGCTATCTTTGTTAAACAAAGTATGTTGCCAGATGAAATGGATTTTGATGATTTTGAAATAGAATATTATTTTATTGATGATGATAACAATGAAATTGTAGTAAAACAAAATACGTAATTTACGAAATTTTAATAAATCAATAGTTTAGTATCCAAGCGTTTAGTGGGGCTATACTAATAGCCCCCTTAACGCGTACTAAACTATGATTTTTATGTATTTAACACCATGAAATATATTAGTAATTAGAGGTATAAAAGAAGTATGATTGAATCAGTATTTCAAAACTTTTTAGGTTAATTTGTTAAATGGTTTGAATTTAAGGCTAATAAATTGGCACTCTCTCCCATAAAGTGCGATGGGGGGGGGGTGTTTTTTATATAAAAAATGGTAAAAAAGAGGTAGTAAAATGAAAATAGAAATGGTAGATTTAAGGATTACTTATTGTAAGTATTTTAGATATTTAATTAAAAATTCTGATATTAAAAGTATTGATGAATTTTATTATTCTAAATTTAATGAATCTCCTTCTTCATTTAGAAAATGTATAAAAGGTACTGTAAAAGATATTACTTTTGAAAAGGTTTTAAATAAGTTAAGTAACCATTTTAAATATATCGTTCCTACAAAGGAAGAAACTGAAGAAATTGTAAGTTTTTTTGTGAATGTTTATAAAAAAATTTATTATAAATATGATACAAAATTTACTGAAGAATTAAATCAAATAGAAAAATGGATAAATGAGAAAAACGTAATTTATCCAATTTGTTTACTTTATAGAGTTTTCATCAACTTATCTATTTCTACTAGGGTATCATACAATCTTAATAAATTTAAAGATGATATGTCAGAAATAAGAAGAATGGAGTTAGTGTATGATGGTATTTTTAAAGAAATTTTTGATTTACTTGAGCTATCTTTTAAAAAAGAGATACCAGAACAAGTTTTTACTAAAGAATATAATAATGATTTGATGTATTATTTATTATCTTCTAAAAGTGTACTTACAGGTGATTATGTTAGAACAAAATATTCTATTGAAATTGCTAAAAAGAGGTTTTTGGAAACCAGTAATGTAAAAAGAATAATTGCTATAAATTTAATACAAATGCTATGTTATAACATAGTAGAACACTATGATGAATGTATTAAATTAGCTGAAGAACAGTTATGTGCATTAGGTAGTATATCTAATATAAATGAATAAAATGTAAGAGATGTTACTATCTTAAATTTAGTTATAGCATACACATGATTAAAAGAGTATGATAAAGCCTTAAAAATGTTAGAAACTAAAACAAAATTAGAAAAAAATGAAGTGGCAATATATGTTATTTGTAGATATAGATTAGGGTTAAACGTGGAGGGATTAATTGTTTCTAACAATTCAAGAGGAAAACAAATAGATGAGTTAATTAGTATAATTATTAATGTGCTAGCCAAAAAAGAAAGTATTAATATTTTAAAAAAGATAAATTTAAATCCTTCGATACTTAAGTTATTATCACTTTAGGACACAATCCTAAAGTTTTTTATTTTTGTGCTCCTCCTAATTCAACATTTTTCTTACAATAATTGTTATATACTTATCTCATGAAATACATAGAGGTTATAGTATTAATAAACATCTTAATTCATATTAGTTTTATTAGGTTATCAAACTTTGTAATGAGACGTAAAAATAATTGGATAACAATAGTATTATCTTGTTTATTAGATGGTATTTATGTGGTGTTATATCTATTAATGCCAGAACATGTTGAATTTTTAAAATACTTGATGATTTTAATACTTTCAATATTACCATTTATAGGAAGAAGTTTAACAACTACATTATTTAATACTATTATCTATTTAATGTTTAATTTTATTTTAGGTGGATTTAGTGGGTTAATGATAAAAATTATTAATCATAGCTTAGTAGTTATTATTTGTTTAATAGTTATTAATTTAGCTTTTGGTTTCTATTCTATTTATAGGAGATTTCATATTAAGGATAAAAAGAATCTTTATGACATTATTATCATTGATTCAAATAAAACCTTTTATATGAAAGGTTTTTATGATACTGGTAACATGTTGGTTACTGATAATAATATTCCAATAATTTTTCTTAATAAAAAATACAAAATAGGAAAGTACTATAAGAAAATCACAATTAATACTATAAGTGGCAGTAATGAAATTGAACTATTTAAAATAGATTGTCTAAGAATTAAGATAAATGAAAAATACATAAAAAAGGACGTGTATATATCATATAGTGATATAAGTTGGGATGTTTTATTTGGTAGTGATTTGTTGGGAGGCTAAGTATATGTTTATAGTAAAAATATTGAATAAAGTTTTTAAAAAAGAAGAGGTTTATTATTTATATAATCAAATGAGTTTACCTGAGCCATTAGGTGAAGAAATGGAGAAATATTATGTAAATAAATGGTTAGAAAATGATATTGAAGCTAGAAATGTTTTAATAGAACATAACATGAGACTAGTAGTGTTTATAGCTAAAAGATTTGAATCTCCAAAAGTGTTATTAGAGGATTTGATATCTATTGGTTCAATGGGATTGATAAAAGGGGTTGAAACATTTAAACCAGACAAAAATATAAAATTAGCTACATATGCTTCTAGATGTATAGAAAATGAAATATTAATGTTTTTAAGAAAAGTTAGTAAACAAAAAATTGAAGTTTCATTAGATGAAGCTCTTAATATAGATATGGATGGAAACGAATTATTATTAGCTGATGTTATACCGACAAATCAAACACTTATAATGGATGAGGTTTTATCAAACGAACAAGAAAGAATAATGTATGAATCGGTAGAAAAATTAGGAAAGCGTGAAAAGGAGATAATAGTTTTGAGATTTGGGTTATATGGGATACCATCCTTAACTCAAAAAGAGGTAGCTGAAAAGATGGGAATATCTCAAAGTTATATATCAAGACTAGAAAAGAAAATAATTGATAAGCTAAAGATTGAAATGGATAAAAAATTAACAATTGTTACTAAAAAGTGAATATATTAAGGAGAAGTCTTCCATATTAAATACGAAAGGAAGATTTTTATGCATAAAGTTGAAATTACAGGTGTAGATACATCTAAGCTAAAAACTCTATCAAACGATGAACAAAAAGAGCTTTTATTAAAAATAAAAGAAGGAGATGCTTTAGCTAGAGAGAAAATGATTGCAGGCAACCTTAAATTAGTTTTATCTATATTAAAAAGATTTAATGGTAGAAGAGAGAATTTAGATGATCTATTCCAAGTTGGATGTATAGGATTAATGAAGGCTATTGATAACTTTGACTTAAAACATAACGTAAGGTTTTCTACTTACGCATGTCCAATGATAATTGGTGAAGTAAGAAGATATTTAAGAGATAATGGTTCTATTAGAGTATCTAGAAGTTATAGAGATATAGCTTATAAAGCAATTAGTTTTAAGGATAAATTTATTACAGAAAACCAAAGAGAACCATCTATAAATGAAATAGCTGAATTTTTGAATGTAGATGGTGTAGATGTTGTTTTGGCTTTAGAAGCAATTCAAGATACTGTAAGTATGTCAACACCAATATATGACAATGGTGGAGATGTTATAGAACTTGAAGATCAAATTGGTGGTAATGATTATATTACAGAAAATTGGGTAAGAAGTAATATGATTAAGGAAGCCTTCTCTAAATTAAGTGAAAGAGAAAAAGTTATCATTCAAAAACGATATTATTTAGATAAAACTCAAGTAGAGATAGCAGAAGAGTTAAATATCTCTCAAGCACAGGTATCAAGGTTAGAAAAAAATGCTTTAAAAACGATGTATGATTGTATGAAATGAGACTAAGTTATAACTTAGTCTTTTATTTTGGGGGAATTTATGGTAAGATATTACATACGAGGTGAATTGATTATGAATATATGGCATGATATTGATAATGATAGAATAAAAAAGGATAATTTTATCGCATGTATTGAAATTCCTAAGGGAAGTAAAAAGAAATATGAATTAGATAAGGAAACAGGTATGATTATATTAGATCGTATTTTATATACATCTACTCATTACCCTGCAAACTATGGTTTTATTCCTAGAACTTATTCTCAAGATAACGACCCATTAGATGTTTTAATTTTATGTAATGAAACATTTGATCCACTAGTGTTAGTTAAATGCTTCCCAATTGGTGTTGTAAAAATGTTTGATGAACATGAAAGTGATGAAAAGATTATTGCTGTTTGTCAAAATGATCCATCTATGAATGGATATAAGGATATTAGTGAATTACCAAAACATTATTTTGATGAAATCACACATTTCTTTAATGTGTATAAAACATTAGAGGGTAAAGAAACAGTAGTAACAGAAGTATTAGGTAGAGAAGATGCTGAAAAGATTATTCAAGAATCTATCGATGCTTATGACAAGTTATTAATAAAGTAATATGGAGGAAGTACAATGGCTTTAACTGCGGGAATTGTAGGTTTACCTAATGTTGGTAAGTCTACATTATTTAATGCAATTACAAAAGCGGGAGCTTTAGCTGCGAATTATCCATTCGCTACTATTGAACCAAACGTAGGTATGGTTTTAGTTCCTGATGAAAGATTAGACGTTTTAACAAAAATGTACAACCCTAAAAAATCAACACCAGCTGTTTGTGAATTTACGGATATTGCTGGTTTAGTTAAAGGTGCTAGTAAGGGTGAAGGTTTAGGTAACCAATTCTTAGGTAATATAAGAAACTGTGATGCTATTGTTGAAGTAGTACGTTGTTTTGTTGATGGAAACATTACTCACGTTGAAGGAAGTGTTGATCCAGTAAGAGATGCTGAAATTATTAACTTAGAATTAATTTTTGCTGATTTAGATTCTGTAGAAAAAAGAATTGTTAAAATCGAAAAGAAAGCACAATCTAAGGTTGATGATGCACCAACTGAATTTGCTTTATTAAAGAGAATTAAAGAAGCATTAGAAAATGAATTACCAGTAAGAAGTTTAGAATTTAGTGATACAGAACAAGCTTACTTAAAGAACTATGGTTTATTAACTTCTAAACCATTTATGTTTATCGCTAATGTTGCTGAAGATTTTATTAGTAATTATGAAGAAGATGAAAACTATTTAAAATTAAAAGCATATGCTGAAAAAACAAATTCTAAAATCATTGGTATTTCAGCTGAAATTGAATCTCAATTAGCAGTTTTAGATGATGAAGATAAACAAATGTTCTTAGATGATTTAGGGGTTACTGAACCTGGTTTAAATCGTTTAATTCGTGCAACATATGATTTATTAGGTTATGCAACATATTTCACTACAGGACCAGATGAATGCCGTGCATGGACATTTAAGAAGGGAATGCTTGCTCCTGAATGTGCAGGCATTATCCATAGTGATTTCCAAAGAGGATTTATTAGAGCTGAAACTGTAGCATATGATGATTTAATTAAATGTGGATCTATGTTAAAGGCAAAAGAAGCTGGTTTAGTTAGACAAGAAGGAAAAGATTATACAGTAAAAGATGGCGATATTATGCTATTCAAATTTAATGTATAATAGTGTAAGTTTATGCAACATATTGAAGAGTTAAATAAAAAATCATTAGAAAGTCAAAGAAAAATTTATAAAAGCTTAAGAAGATTATTACAAGTTAAACCTTTATCAGAAATTACAGTAACTGATATTAGTGAAGAATGTGATATTTCTAGAAGTACATTTTATCGTAATTTTAATAATGTAATGGAAATATTAGAAATTTTCTTTGATTATTACTATGATAGATACTTACAAAAAAGAGTATATGAATCTAATCAATTATTATTTTTCTTACAATATTGGATGAGACACAGAGATTTAGTTTATATTCTTAAACATCAAGCTCCAGGAGTTATCGTTGATATTTTAACTAAATATGCTGATCATTCTTTGGCTAATTATCAAAGAAAGATTCAAATTGATTTATTTATGATTATTGTTTCTAGTTGGTCTGTTAACAAGGTAGAAACACCAGAAGAAATGGAACATTTAGTTCAAGAAATTTTTAATAGAAAGAGTATTGAAATATTACTTAAATAAATATTTGACCATATCAATTTGATATGGTCTTTTCTTTCGGTACAAATAAAAAAACAATGTGCCGAGTATGATATTTACTAAATTTTTAAAAAAATATATACTAAAATCATAGGATTGATAGAAAGGAGATGCTTTTTATTATATGAATACAAAAAAAGAAATTAATAAAAAAACACCTTCTATTTATCTAGCAGGTGACTCAACAGTTAAAACATATGAACAAGAAGTTTTCATTAGTGGTTGGGGACAATTTTTAGATTCATTCTTATCTGAGGAAATTAAAGTGGTAAACTGTTCTAATGGGGGAAGAAGCTCTAGAATGTTTATTAATGAGGGAAGATTAATAAATATAAAAGATGATGAGTTTAAGTACAGTTTTACACAAAATGAAGGTAAATCAATTGAGGATTGCATTCAAAAAGGGGATTATTTATTTATTCAATTTTGTCATAATGATGATGAAACTTACCTAGTTAATGGTTATCAAACTATGGTTGAAAGAATGGTACCACTAGGACAAGTAGATCAAAACGGAAAGTTTGAAATTAAACCGGGTAACAAGGTTTCAACTAAGCATTTACCTAAATATTATTTGGAGCATGCAACAAAAGAAGAAATTGAAAATGTGCTAGCTGTAATAAGTGAATATGGAAGCGAATATTATTCATATGATTGTGGTGGGACATATAAGTGGTACTTAAAACAATTTGTTGATTTCGCTAGAAGTGTTGAAGCTATACCAGTTTTAGTTACACCAGTTGCTAGAATTAATTTTGACGGTGATAAAATAGTTGGTGGTAACGGTTGTCATGGTCTAAATTTTGAATATGTAGAAGCAGTTAGACAATTAGCTATAGAAGAAGATTGTTTATTATTAGATTTATTTAGTGAATCAGTTAAAATTTATGAAACTGCCACTAAAACATACGCTAAATACCTTATGTCAATTGTACCTAAGGAATCTAATGGTTTATGGCCTGATGATTATGATTTAATGTATGGCAATCCTGATAAGGGATTTGTAAGAGGAGAATCAACACATTTCAATAAATTTGGGGCCTATTTAATGGCTGGTAAAGTTATTGAATTAATATCAAATAATAACCATATAACAAAATATAATGAATGTTTAAATTTTAAAGAATATATTAATAATCAACCTATAACATTTATTAAACCTTCTAATCTTATTGGTAAAGAAGAAGTTAACAACATAAGAAAATTATATAAAAATAAAATATAATAAAAAAACTAGTCCGCGGACTAGTTTTTATTTTAAATTATTACTTTACGATTGTACCGTAAACTTGACCAGCTAATGCACCTGCATTAGATTCGTCAGTATCAATATGCATTGCTAAAGCGTAAGAAGGAGATACACGAACAACAGTATCACCAAATACGATTGATCTACCAGTATCGCTTGTTACTTTAACATCTACGATTTGACCATTTTTAACACCGAAATCTTCAGCGTCAGTTGGAGTCATATGAATATGGCGTTTTGCAACAATTAAACCTTGTGATAATTCAACTTCACCACATGGACCAACTAATTTACAAGGAGCTGAACCAGCTACATCACCAGATTCTCTAATTGGAGCTGCAACACCTAATGTTCTAGCATCAGATAATGAAACTTCAACTTGATCTTCTTTTCTTTCAGGACCTAAAATAGAACAGTTTAATTCACCTTTTGGACCAACTACTCTAATTCTTTGGTTTGAAGCGAATTGTCCAGGTTGAGATAACATTTTTTTAACTTCTAATTGTGCACCTTCACCGAATAATACTTCTAAAGTTTCTTTTGTTACGTGTGCATGTCTAGCACTAGTTTCAATAATAAATTCTTTCATACAAAATAATCCTCTCTATAACTATTTGTAAATATTATATCATAAATATTTTAGATTGTGTAAAAAACTTGCATAAATTTATATTTTTCTTGAAAAAAGATTAAAATAAAGATATTATTTAACAGGTGATGATTTTATGTTTTATTTTGTAACAGGTATTATTGTTGGTTTATTTGTATTAATCAACGGTATTATTAAATTTAAAGAAAATAAATTATTATTTTTAATGAGTACAATTTGTGGATTGGGATTAGTTACTAGTGGTATATTAGGTTTTATATTTGAAACTAAAGAATTTTTATTTGATATATTATTAATAGCTTTCGCTGCAATTTATATAGTGTATTCATTAATTGCTTTTAAGAAAGTTAAAAAATAATACTTTTTCCCCATGTTTTACCAATTTTTTCACTATTTTTATTATTTAATAGAGAAAAAGGAGGATAAAACATATGGAAAATAAATTTATATTATCTTGTGAATCAGCTGTAGACTTACCTTACAATTATATTAATGGGAGAAATATATCCATTTTATTTTACACTTATTCAATTAATGGTGAATTATTCACTGATAATATGCAACAAGATGAAAATAATTTAAAAGACTTTTATGAAAAGTTAGAAAATGGAGTTATATCTAGAACATCACAAATTAACGAATTTAAGTACTATGATTATTTTGATAAGTTATTAAAGAAAGATGATGTTTTACATATATGTTTAGGAAGTGGAATGACTCCGTCTTATTACAATGCTTTAAAGGCTAAAGAATTATTAGATAAAAAATATCCTAATAGAAAATTAGTTATATTAGATTCATTATGTAGTTCTGGAGGTTATGGGTTATTAGTTGATGTATGTGCTGATATGAAAGATAACAACAAATCAATTGAAGAGATTGTTGATTGGGTAATGAATAATAGAAATAGAGTACACCATCAATTCTTTTCAACAAATATTAAATATTTTAGAAGAAGCGGTAGAATAAGTGGTCCTACCGCTTTTATAGCTACTACACTAGGAATATGTCCTTTGATGAGACTTAATTCTGCTGGAAAGATTATTTCTTATTCTAAATGTAGGGGTGTCAGAAGAACTGTTAAATCAGTATTTGATACTATTTGTAGGAATTGTCAAAATGGATTAGATTATAAGAATAAAATTGTTATATATCATGCTAATTCTTTAAAAAATGCATTAGATTTAAAGAGAATGTTAGAAGAAAAATTTATTAATTTAAGAGGAAATATAACAATGACAGAAATAGGAAATATAATAGGTTCTCATTGTGGTCCAGGAACAGTAGCGGTATCATTTTTAGGTAATGAAAGAGAAAACTAATTATTGAAAAAGTATATTATATAATTGTATAATAGACATATATATTTATAATTTAGGATGTGTTTTTATGTTTAAAATAGGTTGTCATTTATCTATTAGTGGTGGATTTTTATCAGCTGCTAAAACTATTAATAAATTAGGTGGAAATACCTATCAGTATTTTTCTCGTAACCCTCAAGGTGGTAAAGCTAAACCTTGGAATCAAGAAGATTTTTTAGCGTTTATTGAATATGCTAAATCTAATGGTATTGATGGAATATTATGTCATGCACCTTATACCTTAAATGCTTGTAGTGCCAATCCTGATACTAGAGAATTTGCTAGAATGGTTTTTAAAAGTGATATAGAAAACTTAGAGAACTTTGATCATGCACTATATAACTTTCATCCAGGAAGTCATACTGGTCAAGGCGTAGAAGTTGGTATAAATCAAATTGTAGAGATACTTAATGAAGTATTATATCCAGAAATGAAGACTACCGTATTATTAGAAACAATGGCTGGTAAAGGTAGTGAAATTGGTAGAAGCTTTGAAGAGATTGCAAGTATTATTGAGAATGTTAATTTAAAAGAAAAAATAGGTGTATGTTTAGATACATGTCATGTATATAGTGCTGGGTATGATATAGTTAATAATTTAGATGGTGTACTTGAAGAATTTGATAGAATAATTGGATTAGATAAATTGATGGCTATTCATTTAAATGATTCAAAAATGCCTTTTGCTTCAAATAAAGATAGACATGAAAAAATAGGTATGGGCGTTATTGGATTAGATGCAGTTAAAAATATTATTAATCATCCAAAATTAAGACATCTACCTTTTTATTTGGAAACTCCAAACGAAGAAGATGGTTATAAGGAAGAAATTGAATTACTTAAAAGTTTGAGAGTTTAATTTTGTGTTAATTTTTCCTTAACATATTATATTTTATAAAATATAATTAAAAATAGTTAAGGTTGTGATATTATGTTTAAATTTATTAAAAGTCTATGGTGGTTTATAAAGAAGAATTGGTTTAAATATGTAAGAATTGTAATTGTTGGTTTAATTCTTACAGTAATAAACCTTATTCCAGCTTATATTGTAAGATTACTTACAGAGGCTGTTGATGATAAAACCCTAACCATGGACTTTTTGTTTTATAAAATTTTAATACCTTACGCAATAACAATGATTTTAATTTATGTTATTACGACTACTAAACGTGTTTTCCAAAATAGGTTAAAAGTTAAACTATATTACGCACTTCAAGTTAAATATGTTGAAAACATTCTAGTTCAAGATGCGACTTTCTTTGAAGTTTATCAATCAGGTGACTTATTAACTAGAGCTTTAGGTGATGTTAAGGCTGTTAACTTTAGTGGTGGTAATCGTTTATTAAATATCTTTTTAGAATTTATGACAGTAGTTGTAACATTTGTTGCGATGTGTTTAATCAGTTGGAAGCTTGCGGCTTTATGTATGATTCCATTAAGTATGATATTTGTTACTAACTTACTTTTAAGAGCTAAAGTTAAACGAAACTGGAAGATGGTTAGAGAAAAGTCATCTGAAATGGGTAATGTTATTTTAGAAAGTATTACTAATGTTAGAACTATTAGAGCTTATACAAAAGAAGAAGAAAACTATCAAAAGAATTTAAAATATTCAAAAGAAACTTATGATATTGAAAAGAAAAATTTAAAGATTAATGTTTTATTTTTCCCGATGTTTCAATCTATTGTTGCTGTTGCCCAAATTTTAGCTTATGGATTAGGTGGGTATTTCTATATTAAAGAATATATAACTATTCCTGAATTAGCTCAATTTGTTATTTATTTAAATTTATTCCAAGGACCATTAACTAAGATTGGTAATATGATTAATAACTTCTATCAATCATTAATTTCTGCTGATAGACTTAATGAGATTTATGATTCAAAGAGTAAGGTTGTTGATTTAGATGATAAACCTGTCAATGAAATATCATCAATAGAATTTAAGAATTTCTCTTTTAAATATCTTGGTGATGAACACTATACTTTAAAGAATATTTCATTAAAAATTAATGAAGGTGAAACTTTAGGTATTGTTGGTAAAACAGGTTCTGGTAAATCTACTTTAGTACGTCAATTGGTACGTCAATTACCTATTGATGAGGGAACAGTTTATTTAAATGGAATTGAAATAGAATCATATGATCAAGAACATGTTAGAAAACATGTAAGTTATGTTCCACAAGAACATATGTTGTTCTCTAGAAGTGTGTTAAAAAATGTATTAATTGGTGATAGTGACGCCACAATAGAAGAAGTAAATAAGGCTGTAGAGTTAGCTGATTTTGCTAAGGATATTGAAATGCTTAATGATGGTTATGATACTATTGTTGGTGAATATGGTGTAACATTATCTGGTGGCCAAAAACAAAGATTAGCTATAGCTAGAGCGTTTTTAAAGGATGCAGATGTATTGATTATGGATGATTCATTATCAGCTGTAGACGGTAAAACAGAATCAAATATTATTAAATCTTTAAAGAATTATCGTGATGATAAAACTAATATCATTGTAGCTCATAGATTATCAGCAGTTATGCACGCTGACTTAATTATCGTATTAAGTGAAGGCGAAATAGTTGAACGTGGCACACATGATGAACTTATGAAATTAAAAGGTTGGTATTATGAACAATTCATAGCTCAACAAATGGAAGAAGGTGAGTCTAATGAATAAAGTTAAAGATACTTATACTAAAGGTCAATTATTCAAAAAGACTATGCCATTTATTTTAAAGGAATGGAAGTTAGTTATTGTTACAATTATATTATCTATTTCAACTGCTTTATTAAATACAGTTACACCTTTAATCACAAAAGAAATAATAGATGTTCATATTCCAAATAAGGATATGGAATCTATAATCAAATATTTAGTTATATTTGGTGTAATTACTGTTGTTATGGTGTTGATGAGATATTTCTTACAATATTTCCAAACATTAACAGGGATGAATATTGAAAGAAATGTTAGAGAAAAAGCTATACGTAAGATAGATTATTTACCTGTTGATTATTATTCTTTAGAACCAGATGGTAAGATTGTTGCTAAAATCACTTCTGATAGTAGTGGTGTTAGAACTTTCTATATGACAATGTATTCAATAATGAATGCGTTAGTTAATATTGTTTCTGTATATGTTGGTTTAATCATATTAGAACCTGTATTAGGTTTAATAGTACTAGCTATAGTACCATTAATTTTAGTTTGGATAACAGTATATAGAAGAAAAGTAAGATTTTATTATTTAGAATTAAGAGAAACAGGTTCTAGAATTACTGGTAAACTTAATGAACTTATTAGTGGAGCTTTAATCATTCAAGATTTTAATCAAGAAGAGAATATGCTTGGTGAATATGAAGAATTAGTTAACCGTTATAACAGTAATGATGTTAAAGCTAACACTATAAATATTTATTTTGGTTGGGAATTATTATTAATTTTAAAAAGAATAGCTGAATTAGGTATATTATTCTATTTAGGCTTTGAAGCTTGTCAAGTTGGTGGAGTTTTAGTTACAGTAGGTTTAATCACAACATTTACATCATATCTTGATAAAATGATTCATCCAATTGATGCGATATTTAATAACTTAAATGAACTTGAGGATTCATTAGTTGCCTCAAATCGTGTATTCATGTTTATTGATTCAGAAAATGATACTAGAGTACTAGATGGTTTAGAAGCACCAAAAGAAATAAATGGAGATGTACATTTTAAAAATATTAGATTTGCTTATGTAGGTGATAATTATGTTTTAGATGATGTCACTTTACATGTGCCAGCTGGTAAGAAAATTGGTATTGTAGGTCATACTGGTAGTGGTAAGTCTTCATTAATGAATTTATTATTAGGATATAATGATTATCAAGAAGGCGAATTATTAGTTGATGATGTAGATATTAAAACTTATAATAAAGCCTCATATCGTAAAAACTTAGGAATAGTTTTACAAAATCCAGCTTTATTTGCTGGTACGATTAAGTCTAATGTTACTATGGAAAGAGAATATAGTGACGAAGAAGTAATCGATGTTATTAATGAAGTTGGTGCTGGATATATGCTTAGTAAAAATGAATTAGGTATTTATACACCTGTTTCATTTAAAGGTGAAAACTTATCTTTAGGTGAAAAACAATTATTGTCATTTGCTAGAATCTTACTTAGAAAACCTAAGATTATAGTTTTAGATGAAGCAACTGCTAATATCGATAGCCAAACAGAAGAAAGAATAAAACACGCTATGGATGTGGTTGCTAAGGGTAGAACTACTTTTATTATCGCTCACCGTTTATCAACTATTAAAGATGCTGATGAAATTGTTGTTTTAGATCATGGTAAAATAGTTGGTAAGGGAAGTCATCATTATCTATATGAGAATTGTTTAGTTTATAAGGATATGTATGATTCACAATTTGAAGGATTAAATAAGAAATAAACGAGTTTTACTCGTTTTTTCTTTATTTTTCTAGAAAAATAAGAAAAATATTCTATTTATTAATAAAAAATGATAAAATAAAAAATAAGTGTTTTAATAAATAAGATTATTTAAAAATAATCTTTTGAAAGGATAGATTTTTTATGAAAATTTGTATTGTAGGTTTAGGTTTGATTGGTGGTTCATATGCAATGGGACTTTCTAAAAAGAATCATGAAGTTTATGGTATTGATAAAAATATAGATGCAATTAATTATGCTATTGAAAATGGGTATATTAAAGATGGTACAGTAAATGATTATTCTATTTTAAGTCAAATGGATTTAATAATATTAGCTATATATCCTCAATCTATTTTAAATTTCTTAAGTGAAAATAATCATTATTTTAATAAAAATCAAGTTATTACAGATGTTTGTGGTATTAAAACATCTTTTGTATCTAAAGCAGCGTTGCTATCTGGGGAAGCAGTATATTTATCACATCATCCTATGGCAGGTAAAGAAAAGATAGGTATAGAATATTCTGATAATAGAATTTTTGAAGGAGCTAACTTTTTAATTACTCCAATTGCAAATACTCCTGAATTTGCAATTGATTTATTAAAGAATATTGGTAGTGATTTAAATTTTGGAAGAATTACAGTTATAACTCCAGAACGTCATGATAAAATGATTGGTTTTACATCACAATTAACACATGCTATTGCGGTATCTTTAGTTAATAGTGATCATGATAGTGAAACAAAGAGTTTTATAGGTGATTCATATCGTGATTTAACAAGAATTGCGATGATTAATGAAAAGTTATGGAGTGAATTATTTTTAGAAAATAAGAATGAATTATTATCTCATATAGAAAGTTTTGAAGATGAATTAAATGTATTAAAAGAAGCTTTAAAAAATAATGATAAAGATAAGTTAAATGAGTTATTCAAAAACTCAACAATTATTAGAAAGAAGATGGAAAAGTGAGAAGACTTAATATTTCTTTAAAAGATGGGGCTTATGATATTTATATTAATCCTGGAATTATTAAACGTGCTGCAGGATATATTAAGCAAATCTATGAAAATAAAAAAGTATATATTATCACAGATACAAATGTTGAAAAGTTATATTTAGACCAATTATTAAAGTCTTTAAAAGAAGAAGATTTTATTGTAGATTATGTAGTTGTTCCTGCTGGTGAAGAATCTAAATGTTTAAGCGTTTATACGAGTGTTTGTGAACAGTTATTAGAAAAGAATATTCGCCGTAATGAATTATTGATTGCGTTAGGTGGAGGAGTAATTGGAGATTTAGTAGGTTTTGTAGCTGCAACTTTATATCGTGGATTACCTTATGTAGGTATTCCAACATCTTTACTTAGTCAAATGGATTCATCTATTGGTGGTAAAACAGGAATTGATTTTTATGGTAGAAAAAATATTATTGGATGTTTTAAACAACCTTCATTAGTATTAATTGATCCACTTACTCATAAAACATTAGATAAAAGAGAATTTAATAATGGTATGGGTGAATTAATTAAACATGCTGTTATTGGTAATAAATGTTTATTTGATAGTTTATTAAACAAAGTAGAAATAAATGAAGATGTTATTTATGAAAGTTTAGTTGTTAAAAAGAGAGTTGTTGAATTAGATCCTTATGATCAAAAAGAAAGAATGTTATTAAATTTTGGTCATACTTTCGGTCACTCAATTGAACTTAAGATGAATCTTAAGCATGGTGAAGCTGTTAGTGTTGGTATGCTTATGGCTATTAAGTTTGGTATTGATTTAGGACTTACTGATAAATCTATTTATGAAGATGTTAAGCAAGTCTTAGAGTTATATGATTTACCTGTTTATGACATAGATTATAAAGAATATTTGAAGGAAACTTTATATGATAAAAAGAATTTAGCAGGTACAGTTAATTTTATTTTAGTTGATAAAATTGGTAATGCTTTTTCTTATAAGATTAAGGAGGATGATTTAGTATGAATGTAGTAATTCATCCAAAAAAATTAAAAGGTGATGTAATAATACCACCATCTAAATCATTATCTCATAGAGCTATTATTGCTGCATGTTTAGCAGAAGGAGAAAGTGTTATTTCTAATATTAGTTTTTCTAAAGATATTAATGCAACTATTGGGGCTATGGAAGCTTTAGGTGCTAAGGTGGTAAAAGAAGGAAATACTCTTTATATTACAGGTAGTAAAATAAAAAGAGTAGGAGATTTAATTGATGCGAATGAATCTGGATCAACTATTAGATTTATGATTCCTATTGCGTTAGTTTCAAGTGAACCTATTACATTTAGTGGAAAGAATCATTTAGTTAATAGACCTTTAGATTCTTATTTTGAAATATTTGATAAGTTAGGAATTAAATATACTCATCCTACAGATGCTTATTTACCATTACATGTTAATGGTGGTTTAAAGAGTGGTATTTATGAAATGAGAGGAGATATTTCTTCTCAATTTATAACAGGATTGTTATATGCACTTCCTTTGTTAGATGGGGATTCTAAGATAGTTATAACAACAAATATGGAATCTATTGGTTATATAGATCTTACATTAGATGTTTTAAAAGATTTTGGTATTAAGGTTATTAACAATAATTATAAAGAATTTATTATTGAAGGTAATCAAAAATATAAACCTAATAATTATACAGTTGAAGGTGATTATTCACAAACGGCCTTTTATTTAGTTGGTGGGGCTTTAGGTAATGATATTAATCTTTTAGGTATGAAGGAATATTCATTACAAGGAGATAAAAAAATAATTGAAGATATTAAATCTATGAATGGGGATGTTACATTTATTAATGGAGTATTAAAATGTAATCCTAGTGACACTATTGGTTCTACAATTGATTTTTCACAATCTCCTGATTTAGGTCCAGCATTAACTGTTTTAGCAAGTTTATCAGAAGGTACATCACATTTTGTTAATGCTTCACGTTTAAGAATTAAAGAATGTGATAGAATTACATGTATGTTAGAAGAATTAAATAAAATGGGAGCTAGTATAACCGAGACTTATGATACTATGACTATTAATGGTGTTAAAGAGTTAAAAGGTTGTGTAGTTGATTCACATAATGATCATAGAATTGCGATGGCTTTAGCTATGGCGGCAAGTGTGTCAAATGGTGATGTTAAAATATTAAATGCTGAATGTGTATCTAAATCATACCCACATTTCTGGGAAGATTACATTAAGCTTGGAGGAAGTGTTGATTTTGAATAAGTTAGAAGAGGCTAGATTAATTATTAATGAAGTTGATCTAGAGATGATTGAATTATTTAAAAAGAGAATGCAAGCTTCTAAAATGGTAGCTGAACATAAAAAGGAAAATAATTTACCTGTTTTAGATAAGGCTAGAGAAGAAGCTTTAATTAATAAGAATGTTAATTATTTAAATGATAAGGAATTAGAAAAATATTATTTAACATTTTTAGAAGGAGTATTAACTGCTTCTAAGGATTATCAAAAGGATTTGATTTAATTGAAAAAATATGGATTATTGGGTGAAAAGTTATCACATAGTTATTCACCTATTATACATGATTATGTTTTTAAAAAATTAAATATAAATGCATCATATGAATTAATTGAATGTAAGGAAGAAGAATTAGCTAGATATATTAATCTTGTTAGACAAGGTGTATATAGTGGACTTAATGTTACTATTCCTTATAAAAAAGCTATTATGCAATATTTAGATATTATTGATGAGAAGGCATTAAGAATTGGTAGTGTTAATACTATTTATGTTAAGGATAATAAGATTATTGGTACTAATACAGATTATGATGGTTTTTTAAAGACATTAGAATATTATAATGTTGATGTTAATAATAAGGATTGTTATGTTTTAGGTACAGGTGGTGCTAGTTTAGCCATCAAATCAGTTTTAAAAGATTTTGGCGGTAATGTTACATTTGTGTCTAGAAGTCCTAAAGATGATGTTATTAGTTATGATGAATTAAAGGATAAAAAAATAGATATATTAGTCAATACTACGCCTGTAGGTATGTATCCTAATATAGATGCTTGTCCTGTTAGTAAAGATGTTATTAATAATAGTAATGTTGTCATTGATATTATAGCTAATCCTAAAATTACTAAATTATTAGAATTGGCTAATAGTGAGATTAATGGATTATATATGCTTATTTTACAAGCATTTAAGGCTGAAGAGATTTGGCAAAATAAAACCATTGATTTAGATATAAATGAATTGATTAAGAGAATGTAGGTGGAATTATGAACCATATAGGTAGATTATTTCAAGTTAATATATTTGGAGAAAGTCATGGTTCTTCAGTAGGAGTTTTATTAGATGGAGTTAAGCCAGGAATTAAATTAAGTATAGAAGATTTTAATGCTGATTTAGCTAGACGTAAGTCTGGCGGACTAGGTACTACTCCAAGAATAGAAGCAGATGAAGTTATGATTGAATCAGGGGTATTTAATGGTTATACAACTGGTGGGGCTATTATGTTAAGATTTTTGAATAATAATACAAAGAGTAAGGATTATTCGAATTTAGTTACTCAACCAAGACCTTCTCATGCTGATTTTGTTGCAGGAATAAAATATGATGGATATCAAGATTATCGTGGTGGTGGATCATTTTCTGGTCGTCTTACATTAGGGATTGTTGCTGCTGGTGTTGTTGCTAAAAAGATGCTAGAAGGTGTAAGTTTTAATACAACTATCACTAATTTAGGTGGCGAAACTGATTCAACTAAATTCGAAGATGTATTAAAAGATGTTGTAGAAAAACATGATAGTGTTGGTGGTATTGTAAATATAAAAGTTAATGGTTTAGAGGTTGGTTTAGGAGAACCTTATTTTGATTCATTAGAATCTACTATTTCACATTTATTATTCTCTGTTGGCGGCGTTAAGGGTGTTTCTTTTGGAAAAGGATTTGATGGTGCAGGATTAAGAGGTAGTGAATTTAATGATTGTATAATTGATTCTAAAGGTAAAACATTAACAAATAATAATGGCGGAATCAATGGTGGTATATCTAATGGTAATGAGTTAGATATTAATGTATTTGTTAAACCAACATCATCTATTGGTATTCCACAAAAAACTTATTCTTTTAAAGAAGAAAAAGTTAGTGAATTAGTTATAAATGGTAGACATGATGCTGCTATCATTTTAAGAGCTCAAGTAGTATTAGAAGCTTGTTGTGCTATTGCTTTAGCTGATGCTTATCTTATTAGAAAAGCATATAAATAAGAATGGAGTGAAGATTATGTATAAAATTGTTAGAAAACAAGATTTAAATCCAACAGTTACATTAATGGAAGTTTTAGCTCCATTTGTTGCTAAAAAGGCAGAGCCAGGTCAATTTATTATTTTAAGAGTTGATGATAAAGGGGAAAGAATTCCTTTAACTATTGCTGATTATAATCGTGAAGCTGGAACTATTACTATTATTTTCCAAATTGTAGGAGCTTCAACAATAAAATTGAATGCTTTAAATGAAAATGATTATATTCATGATTTTGTTGGTCCATTAGGTGTTCCAACTCATACAGAAGGTTTAAAGAAAGTGGCTGTAGTTGGTGGTGGAGTAGGTTGTGCTATTGCATATCCAGTGGCTAAGAAATTACATGAATTAGGTTGTGAAGTTCATTCTATAATTGGTTTTAGAAATAAGGATTTAGTTATATTAGAAAAAGAATTTGATCAAGTGTCTGATAAATTATTTGTTATGACAGATGATGGTTCATTTGGTGAAAAGGGTGTTGTAACAACACCACTTAAAAGATTAATTGAATCAGGTGAAAACTATGATGAAGTAATCGCAATTGGACCACTTATTATGATGAAGTTTGTTGTTGAAACTACTAAACCTCACAACATTAAAACTATTGTATCTATGAATCCTATTATGATTGATGGTACTGGTATGTGTGGTGGTTGTAGATTAACTGTTGGTGGTAAGACAAAATTTGCTTGTGTAGATGGTCCTGATTTTGATGGATTCTTAGTTGATTTTGATGAGGCAATTAGTCGTAGTAAATCTTATTTGGAATTTGAAAAACACGCAAGAGATGAGGCTTGTAATTTATACAATAAGGAGGCCAAATAATATGGAATATAATATGTCATTAAATAAAAATCCAATGCCTTCTTTAGATCCTAAAACACGCGGCAAGTGTTTTAATGAAGTTGCACTTGGCTATGATGAACAAACTGCTATAGATGAAGCTAAGCGTTGTTTACAATGTAAAAATCCTAAATGTATGGGTGGTTGTCCTGTACATATTCATATTCCTGAATTTATTGCACTTGTTGCTAAAGGTGATTTTGAAGAAGCTTATCAAGTTATCAGCAAGTCTTCTAGTTTACCTGCAGTATGTGGTAGAGTTTGTCCACAAGAATCTCAATGTGAAGGTTTATGTGTAAGAGGTATTAAAGGTGAAAGTATTGCTATTGGTAGATTAGAAAGATTTGTTGCTGATTGGCATAATGATCATACTAAAGAATTACCAGTTAAGCCAGAAAGTAATGGACATAAGGTGGCGATTATTGGTTCTGGTCCTTCAGGATTAACTTGTGCTGGTGATCTAGCTAAGTTAGGTTATGATGTTACTATATTTGAAGCATTACATTTAGCTGGTGGTGTATTAGTTTATGGTATCCCTGAATTCCGTTTACCTAAAGACATAGTTCAAAAAGAAATTGATGGACTAAAAGCTATGGGTGTAAAAGTAGAAACAAATATGGTTATTGGTAGAACTATATCTATTGATGAACTTAAAGAAGAATATGGCTTTGAAGCTGTATTTATAGGTAGTGGTGCAGGTTTACCTAAATTTATGAATATTCCAGGTGAAAATTTAAAAGGTGTATTTTCTGCGAATGAATTCTTAACAAGAGTAAATTTAATGAAAGCATATCAACAAGACTCTGCTACACCAATTAAGATGAGTAAAAATGTTGCTGTTGTTGGTGGTGGTAATGTTGCGATGGACGCTGCTAGATGTGCTTTACGTTTAGGTGCTGAAAATGTATATATTGTATATCGTCGTGGTATGGCAGAACTTCCAGCACGTAAAGAAGAAGTTGAACATGCTATTGAAGAAGGTATTATTTTTAAAACATTAACAAATCCAACAGAAATTATTGGCGATGAAACAGGTACTGTTTGTGCTATTAAATGTGTTGAAATGATGTTAGGCGAACCTGATGCTTCAGGTAGACGTCGTCCGATTGTGAAACCTGATTCTGAAGTTATCGTTGAAGTTGATTGTGTTATTATGTCTTTAGGAACTTCACCTAATCCATTGATTAAATCAACTACAAAAGGATTAAATACTGAATCTTGGGGCGGAATTATTGTTGATGATAATGGATTAACTAGTGTAGAAGGAGTATACGCTGGTGGAGATGCTGTTACAGGTGCAGCAACAGTTATTTTAGCTATGGGTGCTGGTAAAACTGCAGCTAATAGCATTGACGAATATATTAAATCTAAAAATTAGGAGATTATATGTTAGTATTAGTCGGACCTAGTGCTTCTGGAAAAAGTGCTATTGTAAAATGCTTAGAAAGTAAATATGGAATTAAAAAATTCATTACTTGTACAACTAGACCTATGAGGGTTGGTGAAGTAGATAAAGTGGATTATTACTTTATGACTAAAGATGAATTTAATGAACATTATATAAATAATGAATTTATTGAAACAGTATTTTATAATGGTAATTATTATGGAACCTTAAAAAAAGAAGCCGGAATTAATAAAGTAGTCATTTTAGAGCCACAAGGATTAAAAAAATTTTTAGAAGCAGTTGAAAATATCTATTCAGTATTTTTATATACAAACCCAGATATATTAAAGATGAGAATGATTAATCGTGGAGATTCTATGTTAGATGTAAATAAGAGATTAGAAAATGATAAAATCTTATTTAGTAAAGAACAATTAGAAAAGATTAATTTAGAAATAGATACATCAGATATGACGATTGATGAAATAGCTTTAAAGATTATTAATGCTTATAATGAATATTTAAAAACTATATAATATATTATATTGAATTTAAAATACACCACTTACATATAATTAAGTGGTGATTTTTTTATGAAATATTATTTAGTAGGTATTAAAGGTTCTGGTATGTCAGCACTTGCTAATATTTTAATTAAGGACGGACATATTGTAGAAGGTGTTGATGTAAAAGAAGACTTTTATACTAGTGAAGTATTAAAAGGTGTTAATGTGATAGAGTTTGAAGATTTTTCAATTAAAGATGATTTTATTTATATAATAGGTAATGCTTATATCAATCATAAAATTACAAATTTAATAATAGAATCTAATATGAAGTATGAGACTTATCCTAAATTTATAGATAAATATTTTAAAAGGTTATCTATGATTGGTGTAGCTGGAACTCATGGTAAAACGAGATTATAAGGGCGACGAAAATATGGCGTAAAATCAAGGTTTTTTCGATTCGCCCTTTTTTATTTTTTTCTAAAAATAGATCAAAATAGCTAAAAAAGGGTAAAAATTATTAAAAAACACCCATTAACGTACTACTACTCGTTTTATATAATTTTAGGTTATTTGTATATTTGAATTCAGTAACCAAAATAAATGGTCTATCTATATTTATTGTTTTATAAATGAAATTATAATATAATTAAAATAACATTATTTCAATTACTATTATATTATGTATTGCCTGACGAAAGGTGGAATTTATATGTCTGTAGAAGATGAAAAAATTAAATACTTAATTGATAAATTAGAAAAAATACAATGTCCTACTGAAGAACTTGTTATTTCTCTTACAACAACAGTATGGAAAAAAGCATATAACATTTTTGTTAAAAATCCAGATATTTCATATGAGGATTATTGTAATCTTATGGATATGAATTATATTAAATTCGCTCAAGATTTTTACATTGATAATACTTTACTATTAGTAAGATTCTATGACCATGAAAATGAAAATTACAATCATGAAATATATCAATGGTTAAATGAACATGGTTTTGGTTCAGCAAAAGGATTCTGGGGATGTAATTGGGTGTTTATAGATTTGGTTAATAAAAAATATTATCCTGGAAGACAAGGAGTGCAATATGCTAAACCCTATAAAGGGCATTCTATTAATGACGATGAATTTTATACAATTATGCACATATTAGAACATTATGATGAAATGACAGAAATAGAATATAGAATTATTAACTTTATTTTTAATAGAAAATATAAATCTATCTTCGAACCTGTTAGATTATCAAATTATGAAATGAAACAAACAATTATTCCAATTCTAGATAAAATGAACGCGTGGAAATTAGTAACATCGTGGTCTTGTCACAATACGAATATTAAAAGATGTTATAAGTTGTTATTAGAAAATCCTGATATTTCATTAGAACATTATAAAGAAAAAAGTGGATGGAATAAAAAAAGAAATGGAAGCGCTGGTATTTATTCTAGTTAATTAGATACTAAATTATAATAATAAAGAATAGATTGGAGGGGTATTATGGATGAAGTGTTATCTAAAGATATATTAAAAGTTCTACTATATATAAAAGAAAATAAACATAATAATATGTATCCATACTTAAGAACGATATGTAGCTTCATTAATAATAATCATAATAGTCCCTTCGTTAATATATATGAGCAGTATCCTGACATTTCATCTAAAAAGTATGATATTGATATTGATGAAATTAAAAACATCTTGCTGGATTTAATAGGGAAAAAATATGTGTATAGCATTACTACAGCAAAAAATAAGGATACTTATCATTTATCTAAATGTGGGAAGCTTTTTTTAGAAAACATTAAAATAAGTAATTCATGGTCAGAGTTAGATGTTAAACATATGATAATTGGATGGGCTAAAAAATATAAAATCTTAGATTATAGAAATCCTTTATTTATTGATTCTATGTTTAATTTGATTATAGAAGATCGCAATTGGAGAAATAGAACTATTAATTTTTTAAATGAAATGATGAATGTTTTTATCAATTATTTTTCTCCTTATACTCAAACTTTTTTAATCCCCAAAAATGAAGATGAATTATGTTTTAGTGAAGAAAATTTAACTTATTTGCCTGGTTTTACAAGACATCTAAAATATAATTTGAAAGATTTTAATATAAATACACCTGCAATTACGAGTGTATATTTTCTAGATTATAATCCTCCTGAATATGTATATGGTTATTATTCATATATCAAAAAAATTAGAATTAGATATTCGAATGATTTTAAAGAAACATATTTAAAGAACAAATTTATAACTAGTAATAATAAATATTTTCTTAGTTTAAATGATGAAAATGTTGTAAATTATTTAATAGAAGAAACAAAAGCATACGATAATAAATTAATGGATTATTTTTTATATGATATGTTTCCAGTAGAAAATGAATGGAAACTAAGAGATGAATTATCTTTCAACTATGTTAATATATTATTGCCTGATTATTCATTTAATTATTTAAGATATCCTGATATATATTCTTTTAAGTATTGGCTAAAAAAAGATTATTATAGAACTGTAGATTTGGTCTTAAATTTAAGATATTTTATACCAGGAAAATATAAATTTAATAATCTTAATTCGAAATATCTATGTGAATTACTAACAATTAAAAATAAAATTTATATATCATCAAGTAAAAAAGAAATTAGCTCAGTTGATTTTGTTAAACCTAATAATTATTATAAAATAGCTTTAAGTATTAAAGACCCAACAGCTTTAAACTTTGATTCAAAAAAGGATATTGTAAAAATTAATGATTCTATTATAATAAATGAATCAACGGTTTTATATTTGATATTTTTGGATGAAAATGAAAATATCATAAGATTTATATAATATGAGGTATAGTAATGAAGGTATTTTGATGCGTGTGCCTGAAGAGTGCGCTAAACAGATACAAGGTAAAGGTGAAAATGATAATACTAAATTAAAACCTATAATTATACCAGAAAAATGTATTAAAAATTAAAATAAGGTGTTCTACAAGAAACCTATATTTTTGGACTTAATTGCTGAAAATATAGGTTTTTTATTTTTTTAAATAGTTTTTTTTTAAAAAAAACATCTCTTAAAAGAGATGTAAATAAAATATTAAAAATGTACCAAAAAAATATGACAAAAGTGTTGACATAATATATTTTGGGTGCTATACTATAATTGCATTCGGTAGTACCGAGAAAATATGACAAAATAATTATTGCATTATTTTATAGGAGGATGTATAATATGTATTGTAAGGTTTATGTTAAATGTGGTCATGTAGGAATTAATAATTGTATAAAGATTTGGTTGCCTATTGAAGCTGAAAATAAAAAAGACGCAGCTGAGATAGCAAGATACGCACCAAGAGTGAAGCATCATCATAAAGATGCTATTATTGATGTAAAAGTAATAAGCAAAAAAGAATTTGATGATTTAATTACAATTAATAAAGCTGATCCGTATCTTAATTGCCACTCTAAACAAGAACAAAATAAAATTATAGATTTATATGAAAGAATTGAAGAGGATTATTATAATACATCTAAGAAAGAAAATCCTATTCAACACGAATATACTATATATAAAAATAGAATGGTTAGAAATGTTAGAAAATATTCTAAGTATAATAACTATTTCTATAATGAGGAGGAATATTTATATGTTAATTAATGAAATTTTTAATGTAAGTTCTGGTCAAGTAATGTCAAGAATCACTACAGAAATAAATGAGGTTGAAATAAGAAAAGTTTTATTACCAAAAGCTATTAATTTCGGTAGTGTAGTGGAAAGTGAATTAGTAGAAAATAAAATGAAAGTATTCTTAGAACCAGAAAAGATGAGTATGGAAAAAGATTTGATTATTAAATTATCTACTCCATATAACGGTTGTATAATTGATTCTAGTACTTCTGGATTAGTTGTTCCATCTTTCTGTGCTATTTTAAGATTAAAAGACTTTAGATACGATTTATTCTATGTATTAGCATATATTAATTCTAAAGCTTTCTCAGAACAAGTATTAAGACTTGTAACAGGAAATACAATTGGTATCTTATCAATTAGTCAATTGAAATCTTTAGATATTCCATTACTTCCTTTAGAAAAACAAAAGGCAATTGGGAATGAATTTATAAAGATGAGTAAAAATAAGCAATTGCTGGATAAGTTAATTAATTTACAACAAGAAAAAATAGAAGCTTTAATTGCTAATGGAGGTCAACATGAATAATAAAGAAAAAATGTTTGATGTATTTTTAGGTGATATCAGAGCTAATTTAGGTTCTTATGATTTATTTAATAAATTTGTATACCTAGTATTTTTGAAATACTCTATTGATAATAGATTATTCGCAGATAATGAAGAAAAATTTAATGTATTATTAGATTTAAGAGAAGCATTAACTTATAGAAGAAATGTTATGCCTTTAATTGGTGAATATTTAATTACAACTTTTGATAATATTAAAAATTCGTCATTTTCGTTCTCTAGAGAATTATATGCACAATATGAAAATATTTTTAGAAATAATGAAAAAGTATTTGAATTATTAGTTAAATTTGATTTAAAAAATGAAGAAAAAGCAATTATTGAGTACATAGATAAATTGTCTTTAACTTTAGGAAAAGAAGGTATGAATACTACTAACGAGTCTTTAGCAGATTTGTGTGTGAAATTGTTTGAACCTCAAGAAAACACAAAATGTTTAGATCTTTTTGTTGGTAACGGAGTTTTTATAAGCAAATTACCTCAAAATGTACATACTGTTGGTAATGATATTAATTACAATTCATTATGTATAGCTATAATTAGGATGATTTTATTAAAAAAAGAAAATGTTTATTTCAGATGTCAAGATGCTTATAAATGTTTAGATGAAATTGAGTATGATTATGTATTTGCAGATGGTCCTATTAATCAAAAATTGCCTGAAGAGGTATTTTATAGTAATGAACATTCGTTTAGAAAGTATATGATTAATGGTGGTATGATTGATTCAAATATAGCTAATGTTATTATAGCTTTAGAAAACTTAAACAAAGCAGGTAAAGCTATTTTAACTATAACTACGGGTTTTTTAACAAAAACCGTTCGAAATTATGAATATCTAAGAAATTACTTAGTTAACGAAAATTTAATTGAATGTATCATTGAACTTCCTCCAATGTGGGCTGCCACATCGATTCAAACAAACTTATTGGTTTTATCAAAAAATAAAAAAGATAAATACATAGGATTTATTAGTGCAAGTAATAATGATCACTTTAATTTTACGTATAAAAATGGTAATGCAAATAATTTGACTGGCGAAGGAATTTCAAAAATTCATGAAATAGTTAGTAAGAAAATAGAGGTTGAAAATATTTCAACATTTAAACATATTCTTGATATTAGAGAAAATAATGATAGTTTAGTTGTTAATAGACATGTTGTAAAAAAACAAATTGTTAATTATAGAAATATAAGTGAAATTGATGATGAAATTAACGAAGTATTGCAACAAATAGCAACTATTAATTCAATCAAATAACAAAATATAAGTAAGGATAATCTTGTGTAGATTATCTATATTTAAAAAAATTTTTTGATACAAAAGATTAAAAATATGGTTTTAATTGTATCTAAATGATTTATTTTTAACAATTGAAATTAAGTGTAATTAGTTGGAGGTGTCAATATGTTAGGTGCAATTGTAGGCGATATTGTTGGTTCAAAGTATGAATGGAACAATCACCGTTCAAAAGAATTCACGTTATTAGATTATAAATGCTTTTTTACTGATGATTCAATAATGACTTTAGCGGTTGCAAAAGCATTATTAGAGTGTGAAAAAGATTATAGTAATTTAAGTGAAAAAACAATTGAATATATGCAAAGTATAGGAAGACATTATCCTAACTCTGGTTATGGAGGTAATTTCCATAATTGGATGTTTTCAAATAATCCACAGCCATATAACAGTTTTGGTAATGGTGCTGCAATGAGAGTAAGTGCTTGTGGTTGGGTAGCCAATTCTATGGATGAAGCCATTTCACTTTCTAAAAAAGTAACTGAAGTAACGCATAATCATCCAGAAGGAATTAAGGGTGCTGAAGCAACTGTAGTAGCAATATATTTAGCTAGAACTGGATGTAATATTTTAGAAATTAGAGATTATATTAATAAACATTATTATCCTATGAACTTTAATCTTGATGAAATTAGAGATTCATATCAATTTAATGAAACTTGTCAAGATACAGTTCCGCAGGCAATAGAAGCATTCTTAGAATCAACTTCATTTGAAGATGCTATAAGAAATGCTATATCCATTGGCGGTGACAGTGATACATTAGCAGCTATTACAGGTAGTATCGCAGAAGCTTACTATGGCATACCAACTGATATAAGAAAACATATATTAACTTATTTAGATGAAAGATTATTAAAACTTTTAATTGAGTTTGAAAATGCATATGAACCTGACCTGGAAAAAGGAAAGGTAAAAATTAAAACAAAGAAAAAAGAAGTAAAAACAGGAGGAAGAGAAAATATGATGGAAGAAGTGTTAAACAAAGCAGATGAAGATTTAGAGTCTACTGAAGGCGCATCAGAAGAAACTACAAGTACTAAGTTATTTAACCACTTATTTGAAGCATGTAATATTTTACGTGGTCCAATTAACCAAGATGAGTATAAAAGTTATGTAACTCCTATTTTATTTTTTAAAAGAATATCAGATGTTTATGATGAAGAAACAGAAAAAGCATTAAAAGAATCTGGCGGTGATGTAGAATTTGCATCATTTGCTGAGAATCATAGTTTTATTATTCCTTCAGGCTGTCACTGGAATGATGTTAGAAATACTAGTTCTAATATTGGAACAGCTATTGTTAATGCTATGAGTGGTATTGAACGTGCAAATCCTGATACATTAAGCGGTGTATTTAGTAGTTTTGATGATGCTACTTGGACAGATAAAACAAAATTATCAGATGAAAGACTTAAAAATTTAGTCGAACATATGTCATCAATAAAGGTAGGTAATAATAATTATTCTGCAGATGTTATGGGGGATGCATATGAATTTCTAATAAAAAAATTTGCTGACCTTTCAAAGAAGAATGCAGGGGAGTTTTATACGCCTCGTTCTATTGTAAAGTTATTAGTGAATTTGTTAGATCCTAAACCTGGTGATGATGTATACGATCCAGCATGTGGTACAGGAGGAATGCTAATAGAAGCAATTCATCATATTAATAATGATAGACTTACTTATGGACGTATTTATGGTCAAGAGAAAAATTTGGCAACATCTGCAATTGCAAGAATGAATTTATTTTTACATGGAGCAAAAGATTTTAAAATTTTGCAAGGTGATACTTTAAGAGAACCAAAATTTTTAAAAGCTGGAAAAGTTCGAACATTTGATTGTGTAATTGCAAATCCACCTTTTTCTTTAGATAAGTGGGGCTCAGACCAATTTTCGAATGACCCATACGGAAGAAACATTTGGGAAACTCCAACTGATTCAAATGGCGATTTTGCATGGCTTCAACATATGGTTTCTTCGATGAAACAACAAGGAGGAAGATGTGCAGTTGTTCTTCCTCAAGGTGTTTTGTTTAGGAGTGGAAAAGAAGCAGAAATGCGTGCTCAGTTAATAGAATCTGATAAACTTGAATGCGTTATTTCTCTAGTGAGTGGCGTATTTTATTCTACAGGAGTTGCAGCATGCATTTTATTGTTAAATAATAATAAAAAAGAGTCACATAAAGGAAAAGTGTGTTTAATAGATGGAACAAAATTTTATACTCCAAAACGTGCTCAAGTTATTATGACTCAAGATAACATAGATGATTTATTTAAAGTGTATCAAAATTATGAAAATAAAGTTGAAATATGTAAAGTGGTGGAAATCTCAGAAATCAAGAAAAATGGGTATTCACTAGCTTTAAATAATTATATTGAAAAAAGAAAAATAGAATCTTTATCTGCTGCTGAAGTTGAAAAACAATTTCTAGAAGCATATAAAAAGGTAATTGATTCAGAAACTAAAATGATTGAATTATTAAAGAGAGGAGGATATATAAATGAACAATAGAATACCATTAGAAGAATTAGAATCGTATTTATGGGGTTCTGCACAATTGCTACGTACAAATATTGACGCAGGTGCATATAAACAATACATATTTCCTTTATTGTTTTTTAAAAGAATTTGTGATGTATATGATGAAGAAACAGAACAAGCTTTCCAAAAATACGGTAATGATGCTTTAGATTTTTCTGATGATGAGCTTCATACTTTTATAGTTCCAAAAGGATTTCATTGGAACGATGTTAGAGAAACTACATCAGACATTGGATTAGCGATTGTTACAGCATTTAGAAAAATAGAAAAAGTAAACGGAAAAAAGCTTGTGGGAGTATTTGGAGATGCTGCCTGGACAAATAAGAATAGATTACCAGATAGATTATTAAAAGATATCATAGAACATTTTAGTTCTAAAATATTGTCTATTTCTAATTGTCCTGAAGATGAATTAGGTCAAGGTTACGAATATTTAATTAAAAAGTTTGCTGACGATAGTGGTCATACAGCTCAAGAATTCTACACAAATAGAACAGTTGTACATTTAATGACTGAAATTTTAAAGCCAAAGAGCGGAGAATCTATTTATGATCCTACATGTGGAAGTGCCGGTATGTTGATTTCATCTATTGCTTATTTAAAGGGCAAAGGAGCGGAATGGAGAAATGTAGCAGCATACGGTCAGGAAATTAACTCTTTAACTGCAGCAATAGGAAAAATGAATTTATTTCTTCATGGGGTAAAAGATTTTAATATAGTCAATGATGACACGCTTAGATCACCAGCATTTATAGAAAATGGTATGTTAAAGAAATTTGATATGTGTTTAGCTAATCCTCCATATTCTATATCACAATGGGATAGAACTTCTTTTGAAAGCGATAAATATGGAAGAAATTTTTTAGGTGTCCCCCCTCAAGGCAGAGCAGATTATGCTTTTATCCAGCACATTTTAAAAAGTTTAAATGATGAAAGTGGAAGGTGTGCTATTTTATTGCCACATGGAGTTCTTTTTAGAAATGAAGAAAAAGATATACGTGAAAAACTTATAAAAAGTGATTTACTTGAATGTATAATTGGTCTTGGTCCTAATTTATTTTATAATTCTCCTATGGAAGCATGTATTATGATTTGTAGAACTAAGAAAAGACATGAACGTAAAGGTCAAGTATTATTTATAAATGCAGTAAATGAAGTTACAAGGAAGAATGCTCAAAGCTATTTAGAAGAAACTCATATCATAAAGATTGCAAGTGCATATGAAAAATATGACGATATCGATGAGTTTTCAAAGGTTGTAACTATACAAGATATAAAATGTAATAATTACTCATTGAGTATTCCTCTTTATGTAACTAAAAACACCTCAAACGAGTTAAGTGAAACACTTACTATTAAACAACATTATGATTTATGGTTTGACGCATCTAAAGAAATGCGAATAAACTATGAAAAATTAAAAAAAATATTAGGCGAGGAGGTAAGTTATAATGAGTAGAGTTAAATTAGGCGATGTTGCCATTGAACATAAAGAATCATTAAAAACTTATAAAGACAACCTGCCTATTGTTGGTTTAGAACATCTAATTCCTATGCAAATAAAATTAACAAAATATGATGTAAATGTTGATACAACATTTACTAAAATGTTTAGAAAAGGAAATGTTTTATTTGGAAGAAGAAGAGCTTATTTAAAAAAAGCGGTCTTTGCTGAATTTGATGGGATATGTTCAGGTGATATTATAGTAATAGAAGCATTACCTGATAAAATTCTTCCTGAATTATTACCATTTATCATTCAAAATGATAAGTTATTTGAATATGCTGTAGCTCAATCTGCTGGGTCTTTATCACCACGTGTTAAATGGGAACAATTAAAAAAATTTGAATTCGAGTTACCAGAAATAGAAAAGCAAAAACAATTGGCAGATTTATTGTGGTCAATAGAGGATTCTAAGCAGTCGTATCAAAATCTTTTATCTTTAACTGATGAACTAGTGAAATCACAATTTATCGAGATGTTAGGTGATAGTTATGATACATTGTGTCTAGGTGATTTTATAGAATATAAATCAAAATCTAAGATACAAGCAAGAGATGGTTCTATAGAAGGTGAATATCCGCTTTTTAATAGTAGCGGTGAACAAAAATTATGGATTGATGAATATTTATACGATGGTGAATCTATATTTATTCCAACTGGAGGAAAAGCAGCCATAAATTATTACGCTGGCAAATGTTCAGCAACAACAGATAATATAGTGTTTACTCTTGGTGACAGGATAAAAACAAAGTACGCATATCTATATTTATGGAGAGATTTAGAGATTCTTCAAGATGGTTTTAAAGGTAGTGGACTTAAGCATATTTCAAAGGATTATGTTGAGAAAATTGAAATTAAAACCCCAATTATTGAAATACAAAATGCTATAATAAAACTAGCTGAACAAAGCGATAAATCGAAAATTATAAAGCAAAGATGCTTTTATACTTTTTCGGAGGTGAACAATTATGCCAAGATATAAATTTGAAGATATTGCTATTAATTCGACCGCAAAGAAAAAGCCTATAGAAGAAGATAAATATACTTATTTAGGATTAGAACATTTAGATTCTGGTACTTTAAAAGTATCTAGATATGGTTCTGAAGTTGCTCCAATTGGAGATAAATTAATAATGAAGAAAGGTGATGTTCTTTTTGGAAAAAGAAGAGCATATCAAAAAAAAGTAGCAATAGCACCATTTGACGGAATATTTTCTGCACACGGGATGGTATTAAGACCTAAAACAGATGTTATTGATGAAAAGTTCTTTCCTTTATTTATTAGTTCAGATTATTTCTTAGATAATGCTATTAAAATTTCTGTAGGATCTTTATCTCCAACAATAAACTGGAAGGATTTAAAAGAATTAGAATTTGATTTGCCAGATATTGATACTCAAAAGAAATTAGCTGAATTATTATGGTCGATGAATGAAACAATCGAAAACTATCGTTTTTTAATTAAGAAAACTGATGAGTTAGTGAAATCACAATTTATCGAGATGATTTCAAATAGAGAAAAAACATTAAAATTAAGAGACGTATGTGAAAATAATATAGTTAATGCTTCTAAGTTATTTAATAAAGACAGTGAAATAAATTATGTGGAAATATCTTCTATTGATGGTGTGAATAAAAAAATAGTTTCTCCAACTAAAATAAAATATAAAGATGCACCAAGTAGTGCTAAATATGTCTTAGAATTAGGTGATGTATTAGTTTCATTAGTTAGACCTAATTTAAAAAAAATTACTATTAATGATTTGGAAGAGAACAATGTAGTTGGTACATCAGGATTTTGTGTTTTAAGAGCCAATACAAAAATTTCACCTGAAATAATAAGAACTATTGTTACTACAGATCATTTTACAAATAAAATGATTGATTGTGCTACAGGAAGTACGTATCCTACGATTAAAGATAGTGATATTTTAGATTATTCGATTTGCGAATTTAATGAAGAAGAAGTTTGTTCTCTTACTAAACTAGTTAAACAGAGCGATAAATCGAAATTTGAATTAGAAAAAACATTAGAACAACTACAAAAATTATATAAAAAAATAATTCAAGAGAATCTTGGATAAGCATATAGGTCATGATGTGCCTCCGTCTCGTGGTAATACCTCATCGGAGGAACAAAAAGGAGGCATATTATGAAAAAAATAATTAATAAAATAATAAATGAATTATCTGGAATTATTTCAGAAAACAAAATAAAAGAAGTAGAAAAGGTATTAGAAAAAAACCTAATCTCATTATTAAATGAATCTTCAACTAATGAAGGTAAAGATTTATTAAAATGCTTTATTGCAGCAAAAAGAGTAGAAGGATGTTCTGAAAAGTCTATAAGATATTATGAATCTACTATAAGAAATATGTTATTAAAAATAAATAAACAGGAAGATTTGATTACTACAGAAGATTTGAGAAATTATTTAGATCAATATCAAACATCAAATGATGTTAGTAAAGTTACTATGGATAATGTTCGAAGAATACTATCTTCTTTCTTTTCGTGGTTGGAAGATGAGGATTATATTATTAAAAGTCCTGTGAGAAGAATTCATAAAATACGAACAGGAAGGACAGTGAAAGAAACATATTCTGATGAATCATTAGAAATAATGCGTGATTCATGTGAAAATATGCGTGATTTAGCATTAATTGATCTATTATCATCAACGGGAATGAGAGTTGGAGAATTGGTAAAACTTAATCGTAAGGATATTGACTTTGAAAATAGAGAATGTATTGTTTTTGGAAAAGGAAATAAAGAAAGAAAAGTTTATTTTGATGCCAGAACTAAAATTCATTTGCAAAAATATTTATCTGAACGAAAGGATAATAATGAAGCTTTATTTGTTTCTTTGTTAGCACCTTATAATAGATTATTAATAAGTGGTGTAGAGATAAGATTAAGGGAAATTGGAAAAAAAACTAAGATTTCTAAAGTCCATCCACATAAATTTAGACGAACTTTAGCTACAATGGCTATAGATAAAGGAATGCCTATAGAGCAAGTGCAGCATTTACTTGGTCATCAAAGTATTGATACTACACTTCAATATGCAATGGTTAACCAAATTAACGTAAAAAATAGTTGTAAAAAGTTTATAGGATAGTTTCAAATCACAATTTATCAGTGAGATGGATAATTGGGAAAAAACTGGTACAGGTATAGAGTATAAGCTTGGAGAACTAACTAAAATTCAAACAGGCAAATTAGATGCAAATGCATCATCAAATGATGGTATATATCCATTTTTTACATGTTCTAAAGAAATATTGAAAATTAATTCATATAGTTATAATTGTGAATGTGTTTTAGTTGCTGGTAATGGAGAATTAAATGTAAAATATTATAATGGAAAGTTTGATGCATATCAAAGAACTTATATTGTTGAATCTAAAGATAAAAATAAAGTTATTGTTCCATTCCTTTATCGTTTTTTAGAACATTATGTAACAGTTTTAAAAGAACAAGCAATAGGAGGAATAATAAAATATATTAAGATGGAAAATTTAACTGATGCTTTAATTATTATTCCTAGTATATTAGAACAAAATAGATTTATTCAATTTGTTGAACAAAGCGATAAATCGAAATTTCATTTATATAATCAACTTAAAATTACAAGGAGGTTAAAATATGTCAATTTTTAACGAAGATAACACAATAGAACAATTAGTTATAACATCATTAAAAAAGAATGGTTGGAATTATATTTCGCCTGATGATTTAGAACGTGAATTGTCTGATGTAATGGTGGAATCAATGGTAAAAAAAGCATTGATTAGATTAAATCCTGAAATAGCAGAAGAACAGTCTAGAGCAGATGAAGTTATATACAAATTAAGAACACTAATAAATTCAGTTCAACCTCATAATTTAGTAACTCAAAATGAACTTTTTAAGAAGTGGATTTTTGAAGAAAATTCATATCCATTTGGTAAAGATGGTAGAATGGTTCCTATTAGATTCTTTGGAACTATGACTAAAGAAGAATTAGCTAAGAATGAATATGTTGTTACTAACCAATGGTCATATCCATGTGAAGAAGGCGGTAAAAGATTAGATATCGTATTACTTGTAAATGGATTTCCTGTTGCAATTGGTGAATTAAAAACTCCAGTAAGAAGTGCTATTTCATGGGTTGATGGGGCATCTGATATATTAAATTATGAAAAAAGTATTCCTCAAATGTTTGTAACTAATGTATTTAACTTTGCAACTGAAGGAAAGTGTTTTAGATATGGTGCTGTAAATGCCCCATTAAATTACTGGGGTCCATGGCATACTGCTGACCATAAAACAGAAGGTACTTTAGCTGATGTTAAGGTTAGTATTGAAGATATGATCACTCCTGAAAATGTTATGGATATCTTCCAGTTCTTTACGTTATTTGCTACAGATAAAAAATATCGTAAATACAAAATCATATGCCGTTATCAACAATATGAAGGAGCTAATGCGATTGTACAAAGAGTAATTGCAGGATATCCTAAGAAAGGTCTAATTTGGCATTTCCAAGGATCTGGTAAATCATTATTGATGGTATTTGCTGCTCAAAAATTACGTATGATTCCTGAGTTAAGAAATCCTACAGTAGTAATTGTTGATGACCGTATTGATTTAGAAACTCAAATTACAGCAACATTTAATGCATCTGATATTCCAAACTTGGCAAGTGCTGGTTCTAAAGAAGAATTAATTTCGTTCTTTAAAGGTGATATGAGAAAAATTTTAATTACAACAATCTTCAAGTTTGGTGAAGTAGAAGGTGAATTAAATAGAAGAGATAATATCATCTTAATGGTTGATGAAGCCCATAGAACGCAAGAAGGTAACTTAGGAGAAAAGATGCGTGTAGCATTACCTAATGCTTTCTTCTTTGGTTTGACTGGAACGCCAATTAATAGAATTGACCGAAATACTTTCGCGACATTTGGCGCTAATGAAGACAGAACAGGTTATATGAGTAAATATTCGTTTGCTGATTCAATTAGAGATAAAGCAACTTTACCACTTAATTTTGAACCTGTGCCAGTAGATTTACATGTAGATCAAGAAAATCTTGATGCTGCATTTGATGAATTAACTGAGGGTTTATCAGATGAACAAAAAGCAGAATTGTCATCTAGAGTTAACATTAAAGCTATCTTCTATAACCCATCACGTATTAGAAAAGTGTGTGAACACATTGTTAAACACTTCCGTGAAAAGATTCAAGCAAATGGTTATAAGGGACAGATTGTATGTTATGACCGTGAATGTTGTATAAGATATAAAGAAGCACTTGATGAATTAATGGGTGAAGAAGAAACAACAGTTGTTATTGATACTAATAATGATAAAGAGGATAGATATAAAAAATATCGTAGAGATAGAGACGAAGAAGCTAAACTTTTAGATAAATTTAGAGATCCTAAAAATCCTTTAAAACTGGTTATAGTATGCGCTAAATTATTAACAGGCTTTGATGCTCCAATTCTTCAAGCAATGTATTTAGATAAACCTATGAAAGATCACACATTACTTCAAGCTATTTGTAGAACAAATAGAACATATGATGATGGAAAAACTCATGGTTTAATTGTTGATTATACTGGTATTTTTGATAATGTTGCCAGAGCTCTAGATTTTGATGAAAGCTCAATGAAGAAAATTATTACTAATATTCAAGAAGTTAAAAAGCAATTACCATCATTATTAAAGAAATGTTTGGATTATTTCTTAGGTGTTGATAGAACAGTTATGGGTTGGGAAGGATTAATGGCAGCTCAAGAATGTATTCCAACAAATAAAGAAAAAGATGCATTTGCAGCGGATTATCGTGTGTTAAATAGAGTTTGGAATGCTTTATCACCAGATGATTTCTTATTACCATATAGAGTAGACTATCAATGGTTATCAAAAGTTTATGAATCTGTTAAGCCAACTGATGGTTCTGGTAAATTAATTTGGAGTGCTTTAGGACCAAAAACTATTGAATTGATACATAGTAATGTATCAGTTGGGACAGTTCATGAAAATGAAGAAATTTTAACTCTAGATGCCGATATGATTGACGCTTTTATTGAGAAAAATGGTGATACTAAAAAGGCAGCTAAAAAAATTGAAATTAACTTAGTTGCAAAAATTTTAGATCATGCTAATGAACCTAGATTTGTTAAATTGGGTGAAAAGTTAGAAGCGTTAAGACAAAAACATGAGCAAGGATTAATTACAAGTATTGAGTTCTTAAAAACATTATTAGAATTAGCAAAGGAAGCAGCACAAGCAGAAAAAGAAGTTGTACCTGCTGAAGAAATTGATAAAGGTATAGCTGCTTTAACTGATTTATTTAATAGTGTTAAAAACAAAGCTACTCCAATCATTGTTGAAAGAATTGTTAAAGATATCGATGATATTGTAAAAATAGTTCGTTTTGATGGTTGGCAAAATACTACTGCTGGTAAGCAAGAAGTTAAAAAAGCTCTACGTAGTGTAGTATGGATTAAATATAAAATTAAGGATGTAGATGTTTTTGATAAAGCATACAAATACATCGAACAATATTATTAGAAAAGGAGTAAAGAGCAGTGACAAAGAAATATAAAGATTTTGTTGACTATTTAAATAAAGAACACAAAGAAGTTTTTGTCACTGCTTTGTATTCTAAAAATCATAATGAAATCTATAGATTAATCAATACTCTTAGAAGAATTGATTTTAGTAAGTTTTCATATATTGGTTCAGAGGTAAAAAAAGTAACAGCCTATTATACAGATGATTTACATTTGTCTTTTGATGCTGTTGTTGGATTCGTTATTGATACATACGTAGTAATGAATAATGTAAAAAAATCAACTTTAATAAGTTTTAAAGCAACATTTACAATGGATGGTATTTTAAAAGACGGCTTACATGATTTAACTGTCATTGATATTCAACCAGGAGATGTACAAAGAGATACTGATAAAATTTTAACTAAAGAATTTATACCTTATATATCTTCAGATGAATTAGATAAGTATGCAGAAGCATTTCTAATGGAATATTATCCTGATGCGTTATTCGATCAAGTTGGTGTTAATATTAGTGAAGTTATTAAAAATATGAATATAAATTATTATCAAGCATCTTTAAGAAAAAATATTTATGGGATGACCATTTTTAGTGATACTAAATTTAATATTTATAATGATGATAACGATGTAGTTAATTGCGATGTTAGATGTGGAACTATTATCGCAAATCCTGATGAAGCTTTTACTAAATATCCTGGAGTGTATAACAACACTTTAATTCATGAGTGTGTTCACTGGTGGCTACATAGAAAGTATTTTGAACTTCAAAAAATATTAAATCCTGATGTTTTTGAATCATATATTTCTTGTAATGTTTTTGACAGTAATATTCAAAAATCAGCCATCAAGAAAAATGCTAAGAAGTGGATGGAATGGCAAGCAAATAATATTGCTCCTCATATTTTAGTACCTACTCGGACTGCAAGAGATTATATTTATGAACAGTATGAATTGATTCAAAAAGAATATAAGAATTATTCAAAAGCCGAAATAGTAAAAAAGGTAATCGAAGCAGTAGCAGACCATTATGGGGTTTCTCATACAGTTGCTAAAATTCGTGCGATTCAATTAGGTTTTGATTTAGCGAAAGGTGTATATAATTGTATTGATGGAAATTGGTGTGAACCTTATTCTTTTCCAGATGGAATATTGAGTAAAAATCAAACATATCAAATTGGCAAAGAAGCATTAGTTGAATTGTTGTGTAATAACACAGATTTGATGAGTGCTTATGCCATGAATAAAATAATATATGTTGATGGATTCTTAGTAGTAAATAATCCGAATTTATTTATTCGAATAGGTCAAGTAAAATGGCTTCGAAATGATGTATTAGAAGATGTTAGCAAATATTGCTTATGTTTTAATGTATCTAGTTCAGTACAAGAACCTAGTGATAATGATGAAGTTATTTATTTATGTAAGGCACCTGGATGTAATTTTGAAGAAGTTACTTGCGATTTAAGTAAGGATGAAAATAGATGTGTATTATATGAAGCTGAAAGAATAGCAAAAGAGAAAGCGGAAGATATTAAGCATAGTGTTGATGTAGCTAAAGAATATGCTGAAATTATGAGAAGCTTACCTATGACATTTGGTGGAACTTTAAAAGTACATATCGATAGAAAAGGTTACACACAAGACCAATTAGAAGAACAGTGTCTTATTTCTAGAAAAACAATAAGTGATTATATTAATAATATAGATGCTAATCCAGAATTTGGATCTATTTTAGCAATGGCTATAGGTCTGAATTTGGCGCCTATGTTTACTATTGATTTACTTCAAAAAGCTGCCAAATTACCAATTTTATATAGGGCAGAAAATTGGATTATTTTCGATTTGGTAACACATCATGCCGATAAAAACATACATTATTGGAATGAAATGTTAAAGGCTGCTAATATAGATCGTCTTCCAAAAGAAAAAATAGCAAAAAAAATTTATGAAAATTATTAGAAATGTGAAGTGGCACTTCATGTTTCTTTATAGACAAAATATTAATAAAAACATATTTATGTAGTGATTTATGTGTATTAAGAGGTTAGAGTCCTTTATTATTGAGGATTTTAACCTCTTTTTTTATTTATTCATACAAAAAAAATGTGAAGTCTGACTACGTCGAGCTTAATAAATATCTATGCTAAAATTCGGTTGAAGTGGAAAAGAAGGTACTTAGAGTGCTAGAAGAGTCTGCTTTAAAAAAGTTAGTGATGAAGATAAATGTTTAGCTTGTTTTTATCAATATTCTAACTATAAATATTAAAAAAAATGGAGATGACACGAATGTTTTCAGAAGTAAGATTAAAAGATTCTAAGAAATTAGTATGTAAAGCGGATCCTAAGACACAAACTGTTGAAATCCAAAAGGATGGAGTTATTGTTAGAATTCACTTTGAAAATGGACAATTTATAAAAACTGAAGAAAAAGTTCCCCAAAGATGCTGATAATTGTCCAGTAAAGTGTAAGGGCACAAATCCCTTCGACAGATAAGTCGTTAAAATCACCATAATATTATCTGCTGGCGAGCTAAGGCTAATACGCAAATTTCATATTTAATCCATAGGTGAACCTCGAGAAGGGCTGGAATATAAGCTTAAGGCTGTAGTGCTTTAACCCCCTTTCTACCTATGGATTAAGTTTGTATTGCTCCTATGGATTCATGTGAAATCTATAGGAGTTTTCTTATGAAATTAAGAACTAAATACATTATTAACAAAAAAACATTCATTTATGTTGAATGTGACAACCAAGCTGAAGTTGATATGGTTAAGGAATTAAACCGTGACGCAGAAGCATTTATCAAATCAGAAGAAAGATTTAACAAACGAATTACATCTTATGATCATTGTGTTGATGAGGATGGTGTAGAAGGTACATTCGAACCTGCTGCTGAATTCGAACATCCAATTGAAAGATTAATAAGAAGAGAAAAACTTAATTCTATATATGATGCTTTAAAACTAATCCCAGAACGACAAGCTTATATATTTATTCAACATTGCATGAACGATGTATCATTTCGTCAATTAAGTAGGGAACTATTAATTGACCATAAAACTGTAAGTAGAGATTACGATCTAGCTGTTAAAAGAATTCAATTTTTAACAGAAAAATTTAAATAATGCTCCCCAAGAGCACCTCTATCTGTCCAGTAAAGTGTAAGGTGTACAACTTACTATTTACTCATGGTTCATAAGGAGTCCAATGAACCACGACATGAGCGAGGTGGTCTTATGAAAATTTAATTAGGATATATGAAGAGCTGAACTGTATGGTGACTAGCTCCCCACTATATATAGATGATTGATGAAGTAACTTGAAGCGCAGCAGTACAAAGTAGGTTCTCCATAATTCCTTTAAAACATTAGGAGGTCTTCAATATGAAGCACATTAAAGTAATTATTCAAGAATTACAAAAAACAGGTAAATATAAGCCTGAGGTTGTGATGAAAAATCTTGATAAAAAGATAACATCACTAGAAGCGGAGTCTTTAATCTTTACTGTATTAACAAATGCTTCTAAGGAATATGAGCCGGCAGTATATATATCTGAATTACTTGGTGACGTTGTATCAAAAATTCAAGAAGAAAAAGATGATTTAATGACACTTAGAGATACAGGAATTATTTTAGATACGCTATTAAGATTTATTTCACATAATCCGTTTACATCAGCAAAACTTACATATTTGTATTTAGAGGCTTTTGAAACAACGGATTTTGGTGAAACAGTAGAACATTATCTACATTATAAAAATATATTTAATAACTCGGAGGAAACATTATGAAAACTAAAATGGATGTAGTATTTAATATTACAAATTATGGGGTAGACCCAAAAGTCACAATGCGTGCATTATTAAGAAAAAAAGATATGGTTTATAAGAAAGGCTCAATTGCTGGTGCCTTAATCATCAAGCCTAAATATGAAATTAAGAAGTATGAAACCTTCCAATTAATTGCTTCGAATTATGGATTATTAGATGAATTGGATCAAGCAGCTAATAGCTCAAATGGTTCAATTAAATTAACAATTGAAAATATGCCAGCAGAGTGTATTCATGCGGTAAGAAAAGACGGTACTGAATATGATGCTATTATTATTAACTTTGGCTCAGAGGACAACCCTCATCCACGCGCCTTTTACCTATCTGACATTCAATCGAGATTGATTTGGTCTACATTTAAGCCTCAAGCGGAATTTACTAAAGTAGATAATCCAGTTGAGGATGAAGAAGAAAATGCTGAAGATGAAGTAGGGGAGTAAAAACTCTCCTCTCATCTAATGAAAGGGTGAGTGTATGAGCTTAATCTGGGCATTCATTAAAAACATATTTGCAACCTTAGGAAGTGTATTACAAATCTTATGGCAAATAGTAAAATTTATAACTTCAAAATGCTGGAAGTTTATTCTAGCAATAGGCACAGCAATTCTTGGAATATTTATAACTAAGAAAGCTGTAGAAAAGGAGTAGGCTATGAAAATTAAAAAGATTCTAGTAGCCATCGTCTTGTGTTTATCTATGCTGTTCCTATGTAGTTTTACAACTCCAGTATCAGCAGCATCGAATATAGAACCTAAGATATCAGAAGAGACAAAACAAGAAAATTGGGACTATATTTTAAATAACGTAGATATAGATATTAAGTATCTAGAACCAAATAAATATTTAGGTCTTTATTGGGATAGTTTTGTAGGCGGCAGTTCTAAAGACGGGTATTTATACCTATGTTGGACAAGCCCTTACTACACAAAAACTAATAATACGTTATTACAAATTGTTGAATCAGGGAAAACCTATAACTTATATTCAACAGTTTCTGATATGCAAAACCTAAATGGTAACTGGCTATCTACAGAATATAAAACATATCCAAATTTTGATTTAACTCTATATATGACGCCAATAGCTGGCTTCAAAGATGGACAAAACTTTGGTTTACCCCTTAAAAGGACATATAACTTCACTAACTTTAAATATGGCTATGAAGGTACTAACCAAGCCATTGGTCAATGTACAGAAAGCATTACATTTGATTTAGGTCTAATTCCTAAATTAGATGGCAAAAATTCTATGCAATTATGTACCCATGGTTATGAAATTATAGAAGCTTGTGAAGTTCAAAGTTACTTTGATTTATTAGCTTATGGTGGATACGGTCACTTCGCCTATTTTAATACTAGTATTAAAATAGATAAAATTTATCGTGTAGATGTGGCATACAAGATTTTAAATGACGATAAACCATTCTACCAGTTCTTCTTACCAGACGATGAGCACCAAATTACTAAATCCCTTACAACCGAAAGAGTTAGTGGAGGAATCTTCGGCCTTTACAAATTCCAAGGATTTTCTGAAGGGTCTTACCAATCAACTAAAAATTCAAGCATCAATTATAAATATAAGCTTCACTTAAATTATGATGACGATGCATGGAACATATTTGAAGGTAAGGAATATTACGAAGCAGATTACCGAAGAGTATCACAGTTTCAAATACTAAGAATGAATTATGTAGTAGATGGTGAAACATTCGATGTACCAATTAAGATGGATACTATCGAAGGTGATACATTGTTTATATTAGACCAAGATCTAATACTTAACACTGATTCATCTTACTACCAATTCAAAAACGCCATTGACGATCTATTCAATGACGTTAAAGCTAATTGGGATAAATATAAAGTAGCTATTATTGCAGTTGGATGTTCAATATTAGCTTTAGTACTTTTAATACCAATCCTAAAAGCTATTCGATGTATTAAAAACTTTATAGGAAAGAGTAATGAACATGAGAATAAGTAATTATTCTTTTCTCTTCTTTTAAATAAATATTAACATGGAGGATATATAAAAAATGAAAAAGAAGATTTTATCGGCATTGGCTGCCGTTACAGTATTATCAGGTGCACTAGTAATTTCCTCACCTAGTGCATCTGCAGCTGAATTACCTAATGATGGTATTTCAGTAGTAGCAGAGGAAACAACACAAACATATAGAGTTAATAACTTTTATCGTATGATTCCACAAGAAATTGTAGATATGGGACAGTTTGATTATGGCGGATTACATTATACAGTATCTTCAGGTGGATACTTTGATGTAAGTGAAGTAGCTGATCCATCTAAAGAAAAAGTATTAGTTCTAAATTATATGGGTAATAAAGGAAAGATAACTTATGCAAGTTCAATTGATTGGACTAAATATACTAACCTTGAAGATGTTATCATAACAGGTAATAATTTAGGCTTTGTACAAAATATCATTTCTCAATTACCATCAGGTATTAACCTTTATTTAGGTGGTGCATGTAATTTAAATACAGGCTTACCATCTTCATTTAAGAATATATATGTTTATTCATCTTATTTAAATGCATTCTTTGATTTAGATTCTGATGCATTTACAACATATATTACTAGTACAAATGTAGAACATATTTATATTAATGATTTTTATAATTCATTTAATAATCCATCAACTTTTGATAATTTGAATCTAACGAATCGTAATGGTGTAACTTTAAAGACTGAATTGTGTGAAACATGGAAATACCCTGAAGAAATATTCTATGTTCTTAGTGATTTTAGTCCTAATGGTGAAGTATTTGAATCTCTAGGTTACTATAGTGTAAACACTAATACTGATATTACATCATCAGGTTCCTTAACTTATTCTTTGAACTCAATTTCTGAAAATGTAGTAGATTTAGATGCAACTAAATTATCTTCTGGAACTATGATTCCAGAAGGACATGAATTTAGAAAAATCTATATGCCACAAAATAAAGATTATCATTTTGAAAGAGTAGTATGTGATGAATTAATCATCAGACCTTACTCTGCAGCTGATACATTTAATATTTCAAATTTCTCAGGAGTTAAAGCATTAAGATTTGTTAAGAGTATCTCTAATTTCCAAATTACAGAAGATACATTATATGAAGGTGCAGCATTAGAAAAAATTTATATTCCAGAATCGTTTAAAGATAAATTCACTGCTATTACAAGTCGTGAAGATTTAGCTCCATTAGTAGAATATTATGATTTAAATTCATATGTTAAACCAACTAACGCTTACTTATCAGAAGATGGAAATATTTATGGTGTTAAAGACTATAATTATTCAATTGAAGAAATGGAACAAGCTAAATTATTACTTCAAACTATGGGGTTAGAAGTTCCAGCAGAAACTGTCATTGATGAAATGTTAGCCTATTATGAAATTCCTTTAATGGATTATACACAATACAACCCAGTTTATACTGCAAGAAACTTCGATACAATTGTAGTTCCTAATAATATGGATGCTACTAAAGTATTAGAAGGATTTGAATTTTTAGTTACATTAAATCATGGTTACATGTCAGATGGTGAATCAACTATTATAGCTGATACAACTAACTATCAAGTAGGATATAATGCTTCATTACCAATTGCTATCACATTACCTGATAATAGAGTAATCACTAAAGATATCACTGTTAAAGTAATGAATGTAGAAGGTAACATTGGTTATATCTTAGATGGTAATGATGTATATATTATTACTAATCCAACTGAACAAATTAAGTCATTAGCGTCTTTAATGGCTCCATTAATGGAAAATCATTTAATGGAATCTCAAGTTGAATATGATCAATCTCCGTTATTAGATACAGCAAGTTATGGTTACTTAGCAGGTAATGCTTATACTGCTACACTATCTAGTGGTAAAGCTAAAGTAGTAGTATCTGATGTTGAATTAGTAGAAACACCTGAATTACCAGACACTGGTGACACAGAAAATGGTGATGAAACTAACGACAACACTAACCAAGAACAATCAAATGTAGTTTTTAAAGAAATCACAAATATCTATACACCAGAAACAGTAGATGGTTCAAGATTAATGTCTACTATTAGAGATATCTTATGTACAGTTGATGGTGAACCTTATGAAGTCCCAGGTTTCGCAATTGGAACATCATCAGGTAGAACTAACAAAGAAGACTATACATTTAATGCTTGGACAAGAATCGAAAATACTTATGTTTATGATAAAGATATCAGTGTAAAGATTATGAATTTTGATTATGATATGGGATTTGTAATGTTTGGTGATGGCGATATTGCTGTTGTATTTAATGCAAATAAAGATTATACAAATGAACAAATCGAAGAAGCTATTAAGGCATTCTTAACTAATCAAAACTTAAATACTGAATCATTTGAAATGACTAATAAGACAGTTAACGAAACTAAGACATATGAAGCAACATATGATCAAGGTACTGTTTATATTATCAACTCAGGTGTTAATGTAGGATTCTCTTCATCTAATCAAGCAGTAGACCAAACTGAAGTAAAACAAGGTTTCGTAGCTTTAACTAAAGTTATGTATACTAAAGAATTTACTAAAGAAGAAGTATTACGTGCATTAGGTAAAAACATCTTATTAAAAGATGGAAAATTATACACTGAAGAATATGAAATTGATTATACAACAAAAGAAGATTCTAACTGGGTGGATGCAGTATTTAAATCAGGAGAAACAATCCTATTAAAGACTTCAATCGAATTAGAATTAATTGAATCTGATTATTCATACATTTTCGCAAGAGCCTTCCAATTTGACTATGGTTATCTATTAATGGATAAGCAAATCACTAATCCAGAATACACATTAAACGATGTAATGTTAGATGTAGTACCAAGATTTAGAGGCTTAATGAAACCATTCGAAAATGAAACTACAATTGATTTCACTAAAACAACAACAGCTGATGTAGATGGAATCTATCATGTAGGAAATGGCTCATATTATGAATATGAATATAACGTTGAAGTTGCTAATATTGAACATTTAGTTAGAACTAATGAAGTATTAGTAGATGGCGTAGAACCAGTTGGTGAAACAGTAGCAGATAAATTTAATGACTTTGCTGATGACTTCAAAGTAAGATTTGAAGAAAATAAAGCATTTAAAGCTGCAACTATCACCTTAGGAACAATTACAGGTATCCTATTAATTTGGGGTATTTGGGCAATTATCAGCAAGTTCTTTAAATGGTTAAGACGTTAATAAATTAAAAGAAGTCTAGGAGATAACTTCTCCTAGATTTCAAAACAATAAATGATAAGGAGAATATAATTATGAAATCTAAAATACTTAAATTATCATCATTATTATTAGCTGTTATCTCATTATTTTTATTATCAATAACAAATGCATATGCTGCATCAAGCTATGACATTGCATCATATATTACCTTTTCATCTGATATGGATATAGATGAAGGCTTTGATTTAATTAAACCATTTATGCTATATCAAAATGGACAACCATGTACTTCAAATTACACATTTAATTATGAATCACTAGGCAATAATAGATATCAATACACTGGTACTTATCCAGATGGTTCTACTTATAGTAGACAAGTATCTATATATATTATAGAAGATGCATCTGGTACTTATGTTTCCGCTTTAATGACTCAAAACTACTATAGACAATCAATATATGTAAAAGACCTAAAAGAAGGAAAAACAACTAATGACTGTTTATTAGAATGTTGGAGAGATAGATTTGTTTGTATTAAAGAACCATCTTATTCAGTATTTGATCAACCAACACAAAACATCTATCCTGTAATGACTTCGTTTGAAAATGCAGCTGGAACACATCAATTAATGTATTATGCAATAATCGAAAATGTAAATTATACACCAGATGAAAACCCAGATGATAATGCCAACGATGTGGGAGGTTCAGGCTCAAATACTAATCAACCAACTGATGACCCATCATTAGATGATCCAATCATACCAGATGATGGAACTGGTGATGGTAACGAAAACAATAACCCTCCACAAACTGGAGAAGATAATAACAATAATGATAATCAAAGTAACAACAATAATAACGACAATCAACAACCAAATCAGCAACCACAAGATCCTTCAGATGACACAAATGTAAAAAATGATAGTTCTAAAATAAAAACTATATTAATAGTAACTGGCTCTATAGTCGGAATAGGACTAATCTATTTATTATATTTAGTCTTTAAAGCGATTATTGTATGGCTAAGAAGATAATTAAAATAACTTTAATATTATTAGGGATAGGTTTAACACTATTCCTAATAGTATTAAACTTAAATTCATTTATTGAAACAACTAATAGATTTTGTGAGATAGCTGATATATCTAATCTTAAAAATATCTTTGAAGTTTATAATGATAAATCAACAGTAATTTATGATGAAACAATAAAAGAAATTGAAGAAGCAGTTAATGGTTTTATCGAATCAATAGAAACTACAATAGATAAACCATTTGAAGAAATCATGTTAGAATTCTTAACTGATGCATTAGACTTGGGATTTAACTTTATAATCTATTTTTGTAACTATGGTTTAAACGGTATTTTAATTTCATATATTTTCTTTCATGAAGTAATGTCTGGAACTCAAATATCTATTAAAACAAGTCCGCTTGCAGGACTCTATGTTACTATAGGTAACTTTATCACAACTATTAAGAATTATGTAATAAGAGGTATTAGATGGTTATTAAATCAAGCTTACATCCATAGAAGAAAGATAGCTTTAGCTCTATTCTTATTCCTATTTGGAAAAGGGATTATGTATAGATTCTTAGTGGAATTTTTAATCTTTTTAATAACTTATGTTGTTAAGATGATTAACCTAGAAACTTATCTTTTAATATTTGAATTTGTACAAGCTGTATTTACTTTTATATATCCAAAACTTAAATATATACCTACATGGATATGGATACCAATTATAACTATAACAATATTCTTAAGTGCAGTATCAAGAGCCAATTATAGATTAAAAAAGAATCACCAAAGATTAAAAGAGTTTGTTAGAGATGATCTAACTCAAACATGCTTTATTAATGGATGTCCTGGAACTGGTAAGACTTTATTAAATATGTCAATGTCGTTAGCTTGTGAAGAAGTATTTATTGAAGAATTAGAAGAAAAATTATTAGATTATGAAATGAAACATAAATATATTAACTTCGCTAAAATTAGAGAAAATCCAGAAGAGTTTCCAGAACATGAAGAATACATAAATAATTATCATTTATTAAATGACCGTAAATCGTTTATTATTTCTAATTATGCTATATACTCACCATTATTTGAATCTTATAGTAAGATATTTAACTTTGATTACATGAGAGTAAATAAACCTGCAGATGTATATCCACTAGAAGAATATATAGTTATATCAATATCAGAATTTGATAAGGAATATAACTCACATGATGATAAGAAAATTGTAGGAGAAGATGGCGCGGCGACTTTCTTTTCAACAGTATCACATGACTTAAAGCGTCACGCTAAAATTTTTGTTGACTATCAACTTAGACAACAAGTTCCACTTAGAATCAGAGGAAATGCCGAATACTTCATTACTATTAAAGAGCGTAAGAAAAGATATCCCTTATTATTAATGATGTATTATTTACCATTCTTAGGATTATTTAAATTAACAAAATCTTTAATTAAAAGTTATGAATCTAGAAGAAGAACAGTAGCGAAAAAATCATTTAGAAAAGGTAAATCTAATTACAAAAGAAATGATATCACTTTAATCTACGCAATATTAAGAAGTGTAGGTAATAGCTTATCTAAAGTATGTAATTGGTTTGACCAATTCTGGTATTTTAAGCTTATAACTAGAATAAGCCAAGAAGATGAAAATGATACTGCGACAAAAGGAGTTAAAAAGGCATTATGTATTAACATAAGAGACTTATCATATAAAAATCAAAGACTATATGATTCAACATTCTTAAGTTATAGCTATGAAGAAAAGAAAAATGAAGAATTTATGAATCTAGATACATTTACACAACTTTCACCACCGAAGGATGAATTAGATAAATGTAATTCCAGATTCTATAACAAAATAAATCATTAGTTTTAGTAAACTATTGTACTTTTTACCTATCAATATAATGATCACAGGTTTATGGTAAGCAAGTACAAAGGGGCTAGACTAATAGCCCCTTGTACGCTCCATAAACCGACATTATGAAAGGTAATTAACATTATGGAAGGAGTATTTCAATGAACGAGATAGAAATTAAAATAGACTATTTCAGTGCTACATTTCCACTTGATGTAGATGCTGGAGAATCGGTATTGTTTAAAGTACATGAGATGGTAAAATTAATTTCAACGTACTTAAGCATACAAAACTTTGAAGTGGCAAAGTGTAAATACGCACAAAATAATTATAATTATCAATTTAATCTAGGTGAGTTTATAATTCTAAGATTAGATGGACCAATGAATGACTGTTATCAAAAAACATGTCATTTGGAAATGAAGGGTGAAGGATGCAGGGATTTTGAAGCTAGAAACCCACATAAAACTTGGGCTAATTTCATTCTATTTATGGCAGAACTTAATTGTAGATTCAAGCGTATTGATATAGCAATTGATGATTTTACTGGTAAAGATGTAACAATGGGTTGGCTTGTTGAAAAGGTTCTTCAAAAGAAATTTTACACATCAGTCTTTAGAAATCCACCCATACCACATGGAACATTAGAAACAGGTTATTCAATTCAATTTGGTTCTAATGATTCGCCAATTCAACTTGTAATATATGATAAAAAGCTTGAACAAATTCATCGTAAGAAAAAGTGCGATAAAACCTATTGGGTAAGATTTGAGATAAGATTTAGAAATCTAATAGCTGATAAAGTAGCACTCGCATTAATACAAGCTCATGAAAATGAGGATGAATTTAAACTTCAACAGTTCGCATTTGAACAGCTGTATAGAGTATTAGATATTAAGGAAGATAACAATGAAGATAGAAGACATATGAGTAGAGTACCTACAGATTCTAAATGGAAAGCATTCTTACAAAATGTCGAAAAAGGTGTTCTACCAAAGGCAGAGGATTTAATTCCTAAAACATTTGAAACATTCCTTAAGGCAGCTGAATCATATATATCAACATGGTTAATAGTTAAATATCTAGACGTATGTAAGGACCCATATTTATTTGAAATGGAAATATATAAGTTTATGAGGGATGGCTTAAAATTTTCTAAACAACGATTCCAAAGATTAAATATGTATTTGGATCAAAGGCACCTTAAAACCTTAGATGATGCAGAATATGCAATGCTTCATGAAGAGTTTAAAGGAATAGTAGAAGATAGGGAATTACCATTCTAATGGACGACAAAAACCGACAAACCTATGTATTCATCCAATACAAATATAAAAATAATATAATCCCTGAGCTTCCTAGAATCCTAATATCTTATTTATTAATGAATCCAGAAAAGATTCCTTTATATATAAATAAGGATATAAATGTTGAATTAATCCTAAATCAATTAGCTACTAATTATAGTAATGATTGTTCTATGGATATCCTAGAAGAAATAATAAAGTTGGTAGAGACTAATGATTTATAAAGATTTAAATCAAAATCAATTAAGAGCTGTAACAAGTAATAATAAGAAAATATTAGTTATGGCAGGAGCAGGAAGCGGCAAAACAAAAGTACTTACAACTAGAATTATGCATCAACTAAAACAAGGTGCATCAACCTTTGATATATGTGCATTTACATTTACAAATAAAGCTGCATCAGAAATGAAGTGGCGATTAGAAGCAATGATAAAAAAAGAAGGTCTAGAAATAGAACCTCCAATAATATCAACATTTCATAGTTATTGTTATAGCTTCATATCATATCAAGATTTCTACTTTGATTTAGGATTTACTAAAAGACCAGAAGTAATAATGGATTCAGATAAAGAGAAAATAATTCAAAATATCCTATCACAATATGAGGAAGACTATTCTGATATTCCATTTGTTAAGAATATTTCTAGAGTTAAAAATGGTGCTAAACTAGAAGGTATTAAAGAAAAAGATATATTAATGTTTAATACTGTATATCATGAATACCAAGAAGCATTACTAGCATCTAATTCGCTAGACTTTGATGATATGATACCTATGTTCATTAAACTTTGTAAAACTAATAAAATGTTTAAAGATTTAGTTCAAACTAAATATCTATTAATAGATGAATGTCAGGATACTAACCAAATCCAATATGAACTAATAAATATTCTATCTGAAAGATATGGCAATGTATTTATGGTAGGAGATGAAGATCAGCTAATTTATAGCTTTAGGTCATCTGATGTTGCTATATTAAAAGATTTTCAATTATTCGCTGATGAAGTAATAATTCTAAATCAAAATTATAGATGTAACCAAGATATCTTAAATCATGCTAATAAATTAATTGAATATAACCCTAATAGATTAAAGAAGGAATTATTCTCTGAAATTAAAACTATTAAAAATGTTGAATATAAAGAATTTACATCAACTAATGATGAAGCTATAACAGTTGCATATAGGATTAAGGAATTAGTAGATAGTGGATTTAAGTATTCAGATATTGCCATTCTTTATCGTAATAATAATCAATCTTATACAATTGAAAAGGAGTTAAATGGTTTAGATATTCCTTATCAACTATTTGGCGGTAAACCATTCTTTGAATATAAAGATGTTAAAAGTATTATTTATACCTATAGATTATTATTTAATCCTAAAAATGAAATAGCATTCATGAATATATATAATTTCAACTATAAGATTGAAGTATACGAATACCAGATATTTATGAACGATTATAAACTTCAATCATTAGATTTAATAACCTACGCAGCAAATTATAGATACAATCCTAAATTTCAAAAGCTTGGCTTAGATCTTATGCAACTAAAAAAAGATTTGGAACATTTATCTAATTATGATTTCTTCCTAAAATTATTAGAAGTTCTTCATTACAATAAATACCTTAAAGAATCTAATAAACAAAAACCACAATACTCTAGAATCATGGCATTAAAAGATATGATACAAAATCTAGAACGTAATGATTTAGAAGATTCATTTAATCAAATGATTTTAGATAATCAAAAACAGAATCCTAATAATAAAGTTTCATTACTTACTATCCATAAAGCTAAAGGCTTGGAGTTTGAAGTAGTATTTGTTATAGGATTTAATGAAGGTATCCTACCAGGTTATCAAAAACAAGGTAAGGAACTAGAAGAAGAAAGAAGACTCGGATATGTCGCAATAACTCGAGCCAAACAACAACTATATTTATATTGTTCAATTATCCATTTTATAAATGGTAATATGACAAAACTAAAGCCTTCTAGCTTTTTAGTGGAAGCAGGAATTAATGAGGCAAATTCAATGGACTTCTTTAGAAACCATTGGTACAACCACTAAATAAAAAAAGGACCGAAGTCCTTTAATTAATACTTATCAACAACATCTTTTAATGATGGATTATTGTTAATTTTGTTGATACGTTTAACATCATCCATATTAAAGTCAAAAGGATTTTCAGTTCCTAACAGCTCATATTCATTAATATTTAATGCCTTACAAATTACTGGAAGCTTATCAGCTGTAGGACAAGTACCTTTACACCATTTTTGCACAGTAGATCTTGATACATTACAAAGTCTAGCAAGCTCTACTTGTGTAATCTCTTTATTATCTATTTTATTACTTATAATTTTAGTTATATTTTCTCTAATTAATTCAGTTTGTTCTGGACTTATATACTTCATCATTAATCACCAAAACCATTATAAAACAAAACCATCCTAAAATAAATAACAAATGCTACAAAAGTTGCACAAAAATATTGACAATGCCACTTTAGTAGTATATAATATACTCGTAGGTGCTACTATAGTGGCGTAAGGAGGAATAATATGTTAACAAAGTATATTGAAAGTCTAAAGAATATGAGTGATAAAGAATTAAAAGAAAAATTCATTCAATACTTTGGAGAAGAAAAATGGAATCATGAAGAACAGCTAGGTAAGCTATTCCCATTAACATTAAAAATATGTAAAGATTTAGGAATAGATCCAATCCCAGTTGTAGTTGAAAATATACCAGATGATTCAAGATATTATATTCAAGAAGATTATATAGCTATTTCAGATAAGTTTATAATGGATGATTTAGAAATGTTTAAATGTGCGATTCATGAATTGCGACACAAATATCAATTACATTGTGTTTTTACTAACAATACTAAAGAACCATTAATGCTAGATTGGAAAGAAGAATTATCCATCGATTATAACAACATGGACCCATCTGTTCAATTATGTACAATGCTAGAATTAGATGCTTATGGTTATCAAAAGAAAATGCTAAAAATATTATTTGATATTGATTGGCATTATCCAGATGATGCATATGACGAAGTAATATCGCTTTATGTTAAAAAATATCTAAGCTAGTCTATTTCTCTTTTCTGTTAGTAAAAATACAGAAAGGAGCTATATGAAATATAATTTTTTAAAGGCTCATCTCATAAGATTAATAGAATGGGAGGGAGCCTATGTTTGAAATGACAGTTTCAGGTGTAACTGTAAAAGTTATTAGGGAAACTAATCTTAAAACAGAAAATGCATTAGATAGTCTCTTATCTTTATTCCTATTAAGGGAAAAAAAGGAAGAGGAATCTAAAAATAATATTCAAGAAAACAAGGAGGAATAAGCTATGCAACATGCCGCAATCTACTGTAGATTATCAAGAGAAGATGGAGACAATATTGAAAGCTCTTCAATAGCATCTCAAAAGAAATTTTTAACTGAATATGCAACTAAAAATGGCTATAAGATATTTGATACTTACATAGATGACGGCTATAGCGGAACTGACTTCGATAGACCTGATTTTAAAAGAATGATATCAGATGTTGAAAAAGGATTTATAGATGCTGTTATAGTTAAGGACTTATCACGTTTAGGTAGAAACTATTTAAAATCAGGCTATTATCTTGAAGAATACTTTCCAGCAAAGAATGTTAAATTCATTGCTATTAATGATTCCTATGACTCATCAGTAGGAGATAATGAATTTGCACCATTTAAAAACATCATGAACGAATGGTATGCAAAGGACATATCTAAAAAGATTACAACTACTCATAGACTACATCAAGAAAAAGGAATAATACCAACTGGTAAACTACCATTATATGGTTATACATATGATAAGGATAGAAGAAGAATACCAGATATTGAAACAGCTGGAGTTGTAAAATTCATTTATGAGGAATACGTTCAAGGCAAAACAATTGGGTCAATAGCTGATGAACTGACTAAAAGAAAAATATATGTGCCAGGATATTGGTATTACAAACACTTTGATTATAATCAAGCAAAATATTCCAAGTTTAAGGATAAGGAAAAATATCAATGGAATAAAGCTATGGTTCAAAAAATAGTTTGTGAAAACGAGTATGATGGTTCATTAATATTAAGAAAAACTCGTAAACAATCATTTAAAAACCATAAGACAATAATAAATTCTTCAAATGAAAGAATAGTATTTCCTAGCCTTTTTGAACCACTAATAGATCCAGATACTTACGCTAAGGCTATAAAAATTAGAGAGTCAAGAGTGAAAACTCAAACTCCAGTTGATTTGAATAGGTATAGAGGTATTGCCTTTTGTAAGAACTGTGGTAAAGCATTAGTATTTAGAAAATATAGAAATAATAATTTTTATTACTTATGTCATAATCCGGAGTGTAAAGATAAGGCATTCATTAAAGTAGATGTTCTAGATGGGGTTATAAAATCTGAGATTACTAAGTTTAATGACTTAATAAAAAATAATAAAAAGATAGTTGAAAACTATGCAAAGAATTATATAAATAGTAATTCTAAAAAAGAAGTATTAGCTACTATTCCAGTTGAAGAAATAGAAGTTTTAAAACAAAGATTATTAAAATTAGATAAGCTTATTGCTAAGCTATTTGAATCAGAAGCTGATGGAACAATACCAAAAGCTACATTCCAAAGAATGATGTCTAATTATACTGAAGAACAAAAGGATATCGAAAATAAACTGAACACTTATTCAAAAGCCACACCTAACAAAGAATCAAATAAAGAATTAGATCTTAGAATTAAAGAATTCTTTAAAATGATATCTTTAATGGCATCAAAAGAACAAATTGAATTTGTTGATTTACAAAGCTTATTTGATAAGATTAATGTTTATAAAAGTAAAAGTAATCTTACTGTAAATCCTATATATAAGGATATAAATTTATTTGTAGAGGAGTTCAATTGTAATGTACTTAATAAATAATAAAAAAGTTGCTGCATACATTAGATTATCTAGTGAAGATGAAATACAACAAACCTCAATCGATAATCAAATGGATATAATTACAGCATATTGTAATCAAAATAATTTGGTCCTAGTTAATATATATACGGATGACGGATATACAGGTACAACATTTAATAGACCAGCATTTAAAAGAATGTTACAAGATTTAGATGCTGGTATTGTTAATTGTGTAATAACTAAAGATGTTTCAAGATTAGGAAGAAACATGTTGGGTGTAGGAAGATATATTGACGAATATTTTGTCAATAACAATATTAGATATATTTCTATAATGGAAGGATACGATTCAGCAGCTAATAATAATGAAGAATCAATGGGATTAAGATTATTCCTAAATGATTATTATGCTAAAGAATGTAGTAAAAGAACCTTTAATAGAATTAGAAAAAAAGCTAAAGAAACAAATATCACAGCCTTAGGATGTTATGGGTATATAAAGGATAAGGATGGGAATCTCTTAATTGATGAAGAGGTAGTAGATAATGTTAGATTTATTTTCAACGAATATAAAAATGGTAAATCTAAAAAAGAAATAGCTAATTCATTAAATGAACGAAATATATTAACACCATTATTATATAAAAAACAAAGAGGGTATTATCTTAATAGAGATATAGATGAATCTTCATCTTTATGGAATGAAAGTATGCTTGGAGATATTTTAAAAAATGGGCAATATACTGGTGATGCATATAATCTTATTAATGCACGTAGAAGATGTGATACATCATATAAAAAGCATCCACCTTTAATTATCAAGAATACTCATCCAGCAATAATAAGCCATGAGTTATTTGAAGAAGTGAAAAGAATTAGAGAATCAAGAAAAACTAATAAGGGTGAACCATTAAACATAGAAAAACTTAGTAAGATGCTGTACTGTCCAGTATGTGGTAAAGCATATTGTGCAAGCACAAATAAAAATCGTAAGTCTTTTACATATTCACATAACGATTGTAATGTTTCTTTTAATAATAACATTATTCATGATACTCTTTATAGATTATCTTTGAAACATCTTAATGAGATTAAAACTGACCCTAAGAAATTTGAACGAAAGATTATAGAATCAAAGATAGACCTTAAACAATATAAAAAGTTTATGGACGAACTATCATTAGAAAGAAAGAAATTAGATGATAGTATTCAATCATTATTTGAAGAATATATTGAAGGAAATTTAGCTAAAGAAGAATATCAAGAAAAATTAGAAATATTAAATGACGATTTAAACTATTTAACAAAAGAAGAAAATAAATTAAAGCTTTCTAAATATAAAGAGACTCAAGCATCAAAACAAGCATCTGATTTCTTAATGGAAATCTTTAATATGAATATTAAGCATATAAGTAAGGTTGAATTAATTAAAAAAGTAATTAATAAAGTTGTACTTACCAAAGTAAACGGTGAAATGATAATTCATAACATAGAATACAAATTCTAAGACTGACACCAAATTTTAAAGATGACAGCCTTAATTTTGGCAATCTTAAAGTTGGTAAAACTGCCTTAATGTAATGCTTTTAAAGAAGACTGACAAGACTGACATCTATTTATGTATATGGAGGTAACTATGAATTATCAAGCTAGAATTAAAGAATTATTAGAAGCTAAAAATTGGACTATTAACAAACTTGCTATGGAAGCAGGCATTACTCAATCTACTTTATATAAGATAATGAATGAGAAAGATTTAGTCCCTAATCTTAAAACAATAGAATTAATTTGTGAAGCATTTGAAATATCATTATCTATGTTTTTTGATAGTGAAGATACTATGTATCCAGATGAATTAGCATTGTTAAGCGATTATAATAATCTTGATGATAGGGATAGATTAATAATTGCAAATCTTACTCGTAGCTTAAAAGATTGGAAATAAATTTATACTATAGCGTGATACGAATTACACCTAAGCGTTCACGCTTTTTATTTTGTTAGTACTATAATATCTATGACTCAGTGTGGAGGAATAGCATGTCTAATAATTTTAAACTATTACAATATAGTTCAGTTAAATCTAAAGAAATTGATTGGCTTTGGTATCCATACATTGCCTACGGAAAGCTAACATTATTACAAGGTGATCCAGGGAACGGTAAAAGTCTTTTATCAATAATTATAGCGTCAACAATTTCAAATGGTATTAACCTATTTAATATTAACAATTTTAATATAGCAACTCCACACAAGGTGATTTATCAAAATGCAGAAGATTCTGCTGAAGATACAATCTCACCAAAATTAAAGAAGCTAAATGCTAATCAAGACAACATTCTTTACATTGAAAATGATGAAATTATCAATCTAGAGGATGATTCTTTTTTAAACTGTATTTTAGAAAATAATATTAAATTATTAATTCTAGATCCTATTCAATCATTTTTTTCTAAAGGTAAATCCTTAATTAATGTTATTGATGTTAGACAAGTATTAAAGAACTTATCGAAAATTGCTAGTGATACAAACTGTGCAATAATTTTAGTTGGTCATTTAAATAAAAATGAAAGAGGTAAGGACCTTTATCGAGGAATTGGAAGTGTAGATTTTAGTGCTATTGCTAGAAGTATATTACATTTAAAAAAGTCAGAAAATGATTCTAGAATAAGAATAATATTTCAAGTAAAGAACAGTCTTGCAAAAGAAGGAAATCCTATTGCATTTAGAATAAATAATGATGGAAGTATAAATTGGCTTGGTGAGTATGATGAAGAAGAAACACCAACCATTAATAGTTCGAATGATTTAGTAGTTAATATGATATTAGAGTCACTATCAGAAGAGGAAAAAAGTTTTACTGATATCAAAGAAATGATTGGTGATTTAGCTAGCGAAAGAACATTATACAGAATAAAGAAAAGATTAGGTATCAAATCTATTAAGAAAAATGGTATTTGGTATTGGCAGTTATAAGAGGTATGTATGGCTAATAATGAAGAGGCTCGCTTACGAGCAAAAGCAAGACAAAAAGGATATAAGCAAGATGAAATTGAAGTTATTCAAGCAGTTGAACCAGTGAGCTTAAGGTCTACTGAAGGAACTCTTAGAGTATGTGCATATTGTCGTGTATCAACTGATAACGTAGAACAAGCATCTTCATTTGAACTTCAAAGAATATATTATGAAGAATATATCGAAAAACATCCTAACTGGATCAATGCTGGAATCTATAGCGATGAAGGAATCTCTGGTACAAGTCTAAGAAAAAGAGATGGCTTTAATAAAATGATTAGAGATTGTAAAGAAGGGAAAATTGATTTAATAGTTACAAAAGCAGTTGCACGTTTTTCTCGTAATGTTGTTGACTGTATTGATACGATTCGTCAACTTAAAAGATTAAATCCTCCAGTGCGAGTATTCTTTGAAACTGAAAATATAGATACAGCTGATAGTTCAAGTGACGTTATGCTTAACTTGCTATCCATATTTGCTCAAGAGGAATCACATACCAAAAGTGAAATAATGAACTGGTCAATTGAAAGTAGATTCTCAAGAGGTAACTTTTTAACTCCAGAGCTATTTGGATATACTGTTGATATCGATAAAGAAGATAGATATACAATAGTTGAAGATGAAGCTGAAATTGTTAGACTAGTTTATTCGATGTATGTAACCGGATATTCTCCAGCTGATATATGTGATATTATGACTCGCTTAGGATATAAATCTAACAAAAAAGGTGATGTTAATTGGAATCCTGGAGTAATCAACAATATGATTACTAATGAACGTAGAGCAGGTATGATTATTGCACGAAAGACTTATACTCCAGACTATACAACACATAAAACAGTAAAGAATGTTAACCAAAGAAATAAATATAGATTATTAGAACATCATGAACCTATCGTACCTTTAGATATGTACTACAGAGCTTTAGATATTCAAAAAGCTAGAAAATATAGAAACTTTACTGAAATACCAAGATTAAGATATATTAGCGAAGGATTATTGAAAGGGTTCGTTCCTGTGGCTGTAAATTACCCAAGCTTTACAATAGAGAACTATAAATTTGCTAGTAGCTTTGCATATGAAAAGGATGAAGCTGGAAATATAATATTCCCTAAAGTGAAAAGCATTGATTCAAGAAAAGTATCAGCATTTAATTTGTCAGGGTTTGAAAAGGTGAATTCACAAATTATAGGAACCACTACAGCTAGTCCAATGTGTTGGTTTAAAATTAATCAAATGTATTTTAATCGAGCGTGTATTGATAAAATGAATGACTCTAGATATATAAAGCTATTATTTGAACCCAATGAAATGCTTTTAGCCATTCTTGAATGTGATTCAAGTGACCCATTTGCTATTAAATGGATGAGTGAAAAGAATGATAGGATTGTACCAGTTACTAAAACTAGTGGAGGATTCTCTAGGATTTTATATAAAGAAATGGAATGGGATGAATCATATAGATATAGAATGGTTGGAGTTAGAAGACAAAATAATGGTAAAACAGTCGTTTTGTTTGATTTAAAAGATTCAGAAGCATTGTATTGGGAAGAAATAGAAAATGATGAGGAAGAAAAAAGATTAAAATTAATATCATTATTAGATGAATATTATATCAATCATTTTGGTAATGATTATTACCAAGATATATATTCAATGAGATTATATTTAACAGAACAATTAAAGAAGTGGAATCTTAATACTGAAGAAATTGAAATTGAAAGTGATGACACAGAATGGCTTGCTGAAGCTAAGGAACTTGTTAAAAAGCATCTATTAAAATTAACGGAGGGAACTTATGAGTGAGAAAGAATTTATTTTAAAAAATGAAGACATTGAAGATGGTGGCGATGTTGATGAAGAAGTTGAATTTTCTTATGATGGGTATCAAGTTGTAAGAAGAGAATTTTATGCTCATACATATGATGCTGCTGTAAACTTTAAATACGATAGTATAACATTTAATACTGCGTGTGTTAGTAAGTTTGACACAGATTATATACATATATTAATTAATCCAACAGATAAAAAGATGGCAATTAAAATGTGTGATTCAGATGCTAAGGATGCTGTAAAATGGTCAAGGTTTAACAAGCGACAAGAAAAAAAGGTTCCTAGAAAGATATTATGTAGATTATTTTGTGCTAAACTTTTTTCATTACTAGGTTGGATACCAGATTATAAATATAAGCTACAAGGAAATTTAGTAAAACATGAAGGACAGTTTCTATTACTATTTGATTTTACAGAAACCGAAGTATATACTCCTATTGAAAAAAATGAGGACGGTACAAAGAAAAAACAAAATCCTTATTATCCACAAGATTGGAAAGATTCGTTTGGATTACCAGTTATTGAACATGCTAAGACTTTAGATTTTATAGTTAAGGGATATCAAATGCTTGAATATGAGCAAATTAGAAAGGCAAAAAAGAAAAAGGTTCAAAAGGAAGATATAGCTACTGGACAAACAACATTGTTTGATATTATCAGCGGTGATAATAATGCGAATAAGTAAAAAGATAACTACTACATTTAGCTATGGTCCTGGAACCTTTAGGATTTCTCATAAAATTTTAGAGCTACTAGGTAATCCAAAATATATAGTATTGCTAATAAACCTTGATGAAAACAAGGTGAGTTATACTTCAAGTGATAGAAGTGATAGGAGTTCACTACATATTGTATATACGGAACATGTTAAAAAAATGGGAAAAGTTTTTAACTCTATAAGATTTGTTAGAAAGCTATTTCATCATTATAAGTGGAATACTAACTCAAGATATCAAGTAAAAGGAGTTTTTCACGAAAAACATAAAATAGTCGAATTTGATTTAACTGAAGCATATGTTGCAGATAGAGAAATATGTCTTGATGAATTTAAAATTAATAAAGTAGACTAGGAAAGGAAGTAGAAAAAAATGGAGTCTTTTGAAATATTAAAAAATAGAAGAGAAGAAATGGGATTAACTCAAGAACAGGTTGCTACAATAATAGGAACGACCTATGAATATTATCGTAAGGTTGAACTAGGCCATGCAAATTTAAGTTCAGCTATGGCAAATAAGTTAACAGAAATATATGGTATAGAGTTATCACCATATAAAGTTGATTATAAGCCTACTCCTCGTCCAAAAGGACCTCAAAATAAAAAGAAATATAAGAATGAAGAGGTAGAGGATGAAGATATTCTAGATGAACATCATTATAAGGTATTAAATAAAGAACTTAAAAGAATTAATTCTGTATTATTAGCAGAGTTATCAAGAGTTTATAAACTTATTGCAGATGCTCAGTTATTTTTGGATAAAGTACATGAACATATTGATGGGTTATTTCCCAAAGCAGAAGAGGATGAGTAACATTGGATGATTGGAAAGTTTTAAAGCATCTTAGAGAATCTCGTGGATTGACATTAGTTTATGTTGCTAGTCAGGTTGGATTAAGTGCATCAATGATTTCAAAATTAGAAAATGGTAAGATTACTATAACTCCAAATACAGCAAGAAAAATAAATAAGTTTTATAATATTAATATCATACCTAAAACAGCAAAATGTTATTTAGAAGATGGAGTGAATGTATTACGTGAACCTCATTATAAAAAGGTTAATAAAAACCTTATGGTTCAAATAAAGGAATTAGAATTAGAAAATGCATATCTTAGAAAAGTTATTGAGCGAATAACCGCTGAAATAGAAACGATTAAATTGCCAATTTCACAAGATTATAAACTTGTTAAAAAAAGAGAAAGCAAAAGTGAATGATAGGAGTCTTATGAAGATTCCTATTTTCATTTTGTTGATGAAATGTGTATTTTCCTTATAGATTAAGCAATTATATTTTTTTATTATTAATGGAAATATATGCAAATGATTAAAAAGTTAATGTAATTATCATGTATTTGAAAATGTATTTAAAAATGATATAATGAACTCAGAGTATTAATAGATAATAAAAGGAGAATAAAATGGAACCAAAAACAATATCTGAACAAATGATGTATAGTACTGTAAGAATTGTAAGTGATAGAAGTTGTGGTACTGGATTTTTTTATATATTTAATATTGACAATAAGGAGTATCCTACAATTGTAACGAACAAACATGTTGTAAATGATAATGAATCTGAAAAAGTTACTTTCCTTTTACATTTAAAAGATGAAAATGGTACTTTGTTAGATGAAAATTATAAAATACAATACGAAGGTGGATGGATTTTTCATCCTAATAAAGATTTATGTTTTACTTTTATTGAAGCATTGATTAATCAAGTTAAAGCAGAGACGGGTAAAAATGTTTTTTACACCTCAATCAATAATGATATTATTTATAATAAAGAAAAATTAGAAACTTTATCGGCATTAGAATCAGTTGTAATGGTTGGGTATCCAACTGGTTTGTGGGATAAAAAAAATAATTTACCGTTATTTAGGACTGGTTATACTTCAAATCATCCAGCTATTGATTTTAATGAATCAGGTATAGGAGTAGTAGATATGGCGTGTTTTCCAGGCTCTTCTGGATCACCAATTTTTATTCTAAATGAAAATGGTTATACATCAAAAGATGGCAATACTTATTTAGGAGGACAAAGAATAATTTTTTTAGGTATTTTATACGCTGGTCCAACAATTAATTTAAATGGAGAAATCAAGGTTGTGGACATACCAACAAAACAATCAGTGACTTTAGAAACGAAAAGTATGATGAATTTAGGTTATTATATTAAGGCATATGAGTTGTTTGAGTTTGAAAAAACAATCAAAAATCTTACTTTATAATATAATTAAGAAAAAGGTGTTTTGAAATTCTGTTTTCAGTATGAAAAGTTTCGATTAATCTAGTATCAGTATTTAAAAAACTGATACTTTTTATTTTATCCCTGTTGATCTTGACTTATTATTATATATATAAATGAGGTTAATTTAGTATTTTTCCCTATGCAGGTACAACATTTAATAGACTAGCATTTAAAAGAATGCTACAAGATTTAGATGCTGGTATGCCTTCATTTATGATAATGTCTGCAGTAACTACAGTATGGATAATTATATATTTACTTGCTATTAGAAAGAAAAAATAACATAAATTAGACCTTCAGTACAATACTGGAGGTTTTTCTCTTGTTAAGAGATAATGTTCTAGTATAAATTTTTATATATTTATTGTATAATTATAGTGTAAAAGAAATCTATTTATTATAAAAAATAAATAATTAATCGTTTATAGAAGTAAAGGATGGTGAAGCATATGAAGAAGTTTTTAATGTTAATTGTTCTATTTATTTTTGTAATAAGTTTAAGCTCATGTGGAAGACAAAGAAAAGATTATATTCCAGATGAGAGTGAATATGTTGAATGGGATGGTAATTATATTTATTATGCTAACTTAAGATGCAAAACTAATTTAACAGATGAAGAAGTTTACTTAAGTGAAGTAACACTTGGTGATGAAGTTTATGATATTTCTACAGTATTAGACAGTAAATTTAAAAATGATAAAGCATATTTAACTTTTTATACATATTTTGGGTCATACAGACGCGAATATCATTCATTTTTCCTTATTTATTCTTTAAGGGAAGAAAAAATAGAATATATATATAAATGTGAAAAAGAAGTATCCTCATTTAATAAAATTTTATTGATCAAGGATACATATGTAATATTTCAAGGAGATGGCTCACTACAAAAATTAAACTTAATAACTAATGAATTAGAAGAGTTTGATTGTGATTCGTATGAAATAAATAATAATTATTTAACTGCTAAAACTAAGGATAATTTATATGTTACTAGTTGTGATGAGTTTGAATTTGAACAATTAGAAATATCTTCAAACAATTATTACATTGAGAAAATTGATGGAAGAGATATTTTATCTATTGTTCAATATAAATCTGAAAAAATAGATGACAATACATATTTGAAAGTTAATTTACTATATTATGATTTTTTGAGTAAGAAAATATATAATCCAATTAAATATGAAGATAACAAATATATATATTATATTGAACAAAAACCAAACACTTTTGTATTAGGAGATCAAACATATTTTGAATATAAATCTGGTAAATTTAAAGATGTTAAAATAACTTTTGAAGATTTAGTTTTGAATAATGTTTTATATCAAGTACGAGCAAATGAAAATAGTGTATATCTAGAAGAAATTTATGTGTTTGATAGTGAAAAAGAATACAAAATAAATCGGTTAATAGATAATCGTTTTGAATTTATTGAAATTACAATTACTAAACCATTATTATCAAGATATTATACTGAATTCACCAGTGAATATGTTTATTATAATTTAAGTACTAATATTCTTGAGGATTATGAATATACTTTTAATATTAGGTATCGAGATATCTATACTTATAATGGAATGAAATACTATTTTAAAATAGAAAGGGTTCCTACTTTGATGATGGAAAATTATGCATATTATTTTTATAGAGTTAATCTAGAAACTAATGAAGATGAATTATTACAATTCTTTTTTGAGGATGATGATAGACATATAGCCAGAATGTATAAACAATATTTCCTTACTGATGATTTATCCGAATATTATCCTTATGAACAAATAATTAGAAATTCTTAGAAAAGTACAAAATTAAGAAGGGTGGTGAAACTTATGAAGAAAATTAAAGTATTATTAGGTGTATTATTATTTCTATTAATCTTTTCAGTTGGTACAACAACAGTTTCAGCTGATATGGGACCAAAACCTGCTTCATATATTACCATCAAAGGAATAGAAGGAGAATATGTTGCATGTTTTGCCGCTAAAGAAGCATGGGGGCCAAACTATGATTATGAACGTTGGCAAGAATATGAAATAGATTATGTTAAATATAATCCAATCATGGAATATAAAGATGATGAAGGATTCAAATGGATCACTGAATATTATAAATGTAATGGTGAATCAGAAATAAGATTTACTTATTATTGCCCAGAAGTATATAAAATTGTAATATATAAAAATGATCAATTCTTAATTGCAACTGAAGCTTTAGAAATGTATGCATACGCAACTTATTATGAAATAGACTTTTCTACAGGAACAGTTACAACACCTGAAGATATCACTATAACTAAAACATATAATTATTTTAGTGAAATACTTAACCTTATAATAAGAATAATACTTACACTAGCAATAGAATTAGGATTATTCTTCCTATTTAGACTATACACTAAACGTAATTTCAATGTGGTATTAATTACAAACTTAGTAACACAAATATTCTTAAATGTTATAATTAATATATCATTATATAACTCAGGTATATTAAATGCGATATTCCTATTATTTGCTTTAGAATTCATTATATTAATAATTGAATTTGCAGTATATCAAATATTCCTAAAAGAAAAGAAACGTTGGACAATAATACTTTATCCTTTATTAGCTAATGCTCTATCTTTTGGTTTAGGATTATTTATATTTACTTTATTATAAATAACTGAAATGATGAAGGCATCCTTAATTGGATGTTTTTCTTTTCCCCTTTAATCTTGTTTTATATTATTATATATATAAATGAGATTAATTTAGGTATTTTTCCCTATTAATCTTCTTTTAGGTAAAACCATGACTTCTAGTATGTTAAAAGATATAATGTTGGGTTCTACATATCTAATAGGAGATGGGAAATCTGATATAGGAAAAAACGGATATTTTATATTAGAGGCTTGTGAATATAAAGATACCTTTTTGAATTATAAACCAGACTTTGGATTAGTGCTAAATATAGATTATGATCACCCTGATTATTTTAAAAATTATAATGATTATTTAGTGTCATTTATTAAATATATGAATAATTGTAAAGTATGTGTAATAAATGGAGATGTTATTTCTTATAGAGATAAACACATTATTACATATGGAATGAATAAAGATAATGATATAATTTTTACTTATGATAGTGGAGAGGTTATAATAAACGATGAAAAATATGAGTTACCTTTTAAAGGGGTTAATTATGCTTATAATTTCGTTGGAGTCTATATAATAAGTAAAATGATAGGTATTAAAGATTATTTGATAAAAAATAGATTAAAAGAATATAAATTTCCTAAAAGAAGAAATGAAAGAATTAATTATAATAATATGATAGTCATTAATGATTATGCTCATCATCCAACCGAGATTATAAATGTTTTTAATTCATTAAAAGAAGAATATCCTAACAAAAATATAGTTTGCATATTTGAACCACACACTATTTCTAGATTAAAGATATTTGAAAAAGAATATAAAAAAGCTTTAGATTTATTTGATAAATGTTATCTGTATAAGGTATTTACTAGTGTAAGAGAAAAAGAGGATTTTTGTTTAGTAAACGAGATATATAATAGATTAGGGTATTCATTATATGATGATAATACATTAAATGAAATGGAAGATTTTAATGGTGTTTTATGCTTTTTAGGTGCAGGAAATATCGATAAATTGTTTAGTAAACGTTATTTATTTAATAATTAAAGATTAATTATTATTTTTAATTGACTTTATGAAAAAAAGGTTATAAAATATTGATTGAAAACGTTTTAACAAAACGGCGATTAAAAATTTATATAAATTAAATTTATTAAATGTGCTAGGAGGTTTATTATGGCAAGTTTAGATTTAATTAACATAAATAAAGTATACCCTAATGGTGTACAAGCAGTTTTTGATTTCAACTTAAAAATTGCTGACAAAGAATTTATTGTATTCGTAGGTCCATCAGGATGTGGTAAATCAACTACATTACGTATGATTGCAGGGTTAGAAGAAATTTCATCAGGTGAGTTATACATTGATGGAGAATTAATGAATGATGTAGCTCCAAAAGATCGTAATATCGCAATGGTATTCCAATCATATGCGTTATATCCACATATGACAGTTTATGATAATATGGCATTCGGTTTACAATTAAGACGTGTACCAAAAGAAGAAATTAATCGTAAAGTTGTAGAAGCAGCTGAAATTTTAGGTTTAACAGCATACTTAAGCCGTAAACCAAAAGCATTATCTGGTGGTCAAAGACAACGTGTAGCATTAGGTAGAGCAATCGTTCGTAATGCAAAAGTATTCTTAATGGATGAACCTTTATCAAATCTAGATGCTAAATTACGTGTAACAATGCGTAGTGAAATCATCAAATTACATGCAAACTTAAATGCAACAACAGTATACGTAACACATGACCAAATTGAAGCCATGACAATGGCATCAAGAATCGTTGTTATGAAAGATGGATATATTCAACAAATTGGTGAACCAAAAGAAATTTATGATAATCCAGCAAATGCATTCGTTGCAGGTTTCATCGGAACTCCACCAATGAACTTCATTAATGGTAAAATTGATGAAAATGGTGTATTTACTGCAAAGGCTAAAGATGCAGATTTAAATATTCCAGAATATCAATTATCAAAAGCTAAAGAAGCAGGTTTAATTGGAAAAGAAATTATTTTAGGTATTAGACCTGAACATATTACTGATGATGTTGAATTATTTGAAAAATATGGTTCAGTATTAGAAGTTAAAGTTGATGTAGCAGAATTATTAGGTGCATCTACAAACATTTATACACAAGTAAGTGGATATAATGTTTGTGCAGTAGTTAAACCACGTAATGATTTAAGAATGGGTCAATCAATTAAATTAGCATTTGATATGGAAAAATGTCATTTATTTGATGTTGAAACTGAAAAGTGTATAACTAGCAGATTATAATTTAAGGAGGAGCAATCCTCCTTTTTAATATTAAATATTAAAATTGTATTGTTTTTTTTAAAAATGTGGTAAAATAATATACAAACCAATGACGAGGTGATACTATGAAGATAATTGTTATAGGTGATGGTAAGGTTGGACGTACAATTGTTGAACATATTTGTAAGGAAGGCCATGAAGTAACAATAATTGATAAAGATAGTGAGACTGTTGATGAATTAGTTAATTCATATGATGTCTTAGGCGTTTGTGGAAATGGTGCAAGTTATGATGTACTTAAAGAAGCAGGTGCTGATAGGGCTGATTTAGTTGTTGCGACTACAACTAATGATGAAACTAATATTTTATCATGCTTAATTAGTGAAAAAATGGGTGCTAAGGCTAGTGTGGCTCGTGTTAGAAGTTATGAATATAATAATCAACTTAAAATTATTAAAAATGATTTAGGTATTGATTTACCTATTAACCCAGAAAAAGAAACAGCAAACGAAATAACAAAAATCCTAAACTTCCCTGAAGCTTTAAGAGTTGATACATTTGCTAAAGGTCATGTTGATTTAGTTGAATTATTTATTCCTGAAAATAATCCTCTAGTAGGTGAATCTTTATTATCTATTTATCAAAAATATCAAATTAAGGTCTTAGTTTGTGCAGTTGAAAGAGGTAATGATGTTTTCATTCCTACAGGTTCTTTTATTCTTAATGCAAAGGATAAAATATATGTTACTGCTAATAGTAAGGCTACTTTAAGAAAATTTATTGATAAGGTTTCTTTAGTAGAAAAAAGATTAAAGAATGTATTAATTATTGGTGGTGGAAAAATTAGTGCTTATTTAGGTAAAGAACTAGAAAAAGGTAAATTTAATGTTAAAATTGTTGAAGTTAACAAAAATAGATGCCTTGAGTTAAGTGAATTATTACCTAATGCAAATATTATTCACGGTGATGGAACTGATCAAGATTTATTAATTGAAGAAGGTATCAATGATATGGATGCTGTTGTCGCTTTAACGAATCGTGATGAAGAAAATATTATTCTTTCAATGTATGCAAATCAATGTGATGTTAAAAAGATAATAACTAAAGTTAATAGAAAATCTTTAATAGGATTAATGGATCATATTGATTTGGCTAGTGTTGTTTCAACAAAAGAAGTTACAACATCAAGAATTTTAAGTTATATTAGAGCTATTAATAATACTCGTGGTAGTAATGTTAGAACTTTATATAAGCTTGTTAATAATAAAGTAGAAGCTTTAGAGTTTAAAGCTAAAGAAAACAAACGTTTAATAAATATACCTTTAAGAGATTTAAAATTAAAAGAAAATATATTAATTGCAGCTATTATACATGAGAATGAAGTAATTATTCCTTCTGGTAATGATGTTATTAGTGTAGATGATAATGTTATTGTTGTTACTACTAATCAATATCTTAAAGATTTAAATGAGATTTTGGAGTAATCTATGAATTTTTCTGTTATTAGAACTATTTTAGGTAAATTAGCTATTTTGTTGGCATCTTTAATGATTTTACCTTTGATTGTTAGTTTAATTTATCAAGAAGGTATTAGAAATGTTTTAGCATTTTTAATACCAATTGTTGTGTTAGCTGTATTAGGTGTTTTATTAAATATTAAAAAGCCTACTAATCTTAAAATGCAGGTAAGAGAAGGAACTGTTATTGTTGGGTTAGCATGGTTATTAATGAGTTTGATTGGTGCGATACCTTTCATGATAAGTAAAGAAATACCAGGCTTTTTTGATGCGTTTTTTGAGTCTGCCTCAGGATTTACTACTACAGGGGCTTCTGTTGTTACTAACGTTACAGAGCTTAGCCATAGTATTTTATTTTGGAGAAGTTTTACGCATTGGATAGGTGGTATGGGAGTATTAGTGTTTATTTTAGCTATTATTCCTGAAAGTAAAGAAGGATCTGCAGTATATTTATTAAGGGCAGAGAGCCCTGGTCCACAGGTTGGTAGACTTGTATCTAAGATGCAAGCCTCATCTAGAATTTTATATATTATATATATATGTATTACATTAATTGAGTTTTTGTTATTATGGTTAGGTCCAGATAAAAAAATGACATGTTTTAATAGTATAATCTATACATTTGGTACAGCAGGAACAGGTGGTTTTGCTGTACACCCAGATAGTTTAGAATCATTTGGTATGTATTCACAATATGTAGTATCTATATTTATGTTAATTTTTGGTATTAATTTTACTTTATTCTATTTTATTTTAATAGGAAAAGGGAAAGAAGTGCTAAAGAATACTGAATTTAAAGTTTATTTAGGTATTGTAGTTGTAAGTATTACAGCTATATGTATTAATATTTTATCTATGTACAATAGCTTTGAAGAAGCCTTTAGAACATCACTGTTCCAGGTGGCATCTATTATATCAACTACTGGATATTCTAGTACTAATTTTGATTTGTGGCCAGCTTTATCTAAAACAATACTATTGTTTTTAATGATTTTTGGTGCTTGTGCTGGTTCTACAGCTGGTGGGTTAAAATTAAGTAGAGTTATTATTTTAGTTAAATCAGCAATAAGAAAAATAAAGTTATCTATTTATCCTAGAACGATAGAAACAGTTCATATTGATAAAAAACCTTTACCAGAAGAACAAATAAATTCTGTAAATAGTTATTTTATTATATATTTTTGTGTTTTGATCACTTGTGCATTATTAATTTCAATTGATAATTTTGATGTTCTTACTAATTTTACAGCCTCATTAGCTTGTATAAGTAATGTTGGTCCTGGGTTAAGTTTAGTAGGTCCATATGGATCATATTCTATATTTAGTGGTTTTTCTAAATTTATCTTAACTTTAGAAATGCTTGCTGGAAGATTAGAATTATTCCCAATATTATTGTTGTTTAGTCCTAAAACTTGGAAACGATAGGAAAGAAGGTGACCATTTTGAAAAAAAGATTATCTATATCTACTACACATATAATTTTATTGAGTTTCTTGATAGTTATTTTTATTGGTAGTTTTTTATTATGGTTGCCTATTAGTCATAAAAGTAATGTAGAAGTAGGATATTTAGATGCATTATTTACAGCAACTACTTCCACATGTGTTACAGGGCTTGTTACATTAGTAACGGCAGATACATGGAGTATTTTCGGTCAAATAGTTATATTATTATTAATCCAAATAGGTGGATTAGGAGTTATAACGGTATTTGCTGGAATATTAGTTATTCTTCATAAAAAAATAAGTTTAAAGGATAGTCAATTAATTCAAGATTCATTTAATATTAATGATAGTGGCGGAATTAAAAGATTTGTTCAAAAGGTTATAATAGGTTCTTTAATTATTGAATTAATTGGAGCTTTATTATATATGATAGTATTTATTCCTGATTTTGGAGTAAAGGGTATTTGGATTTCAATTTTTACAGCAATATCAGGATTTTGTAATGCTGGAATTGATATTATTGGTAGTGTAAGTTTAATGGATTACGCTACCAATCCTTTAGTGAATATAATAACAAGTATGTTGATTATATTAGGTGGTTTAGGCTTTATTGTATGGTGGGATGTTATAAGAGTTTTAAAGGATTTTAAAAATAAAAAGTTTAAATGTTTTAAATCTTTAACATTACATAGTAAAATAGTTTTATTTGTAACTTTTGTTTTAATTATTAATGGAGGATTGTTAATATTTATTTTTGAATATAATAATCCAAATACAATTGGTAATTTGAATATATTTGATAAAATACAGGTTAGTTTATTCCAATCTATTACTACTAGAACAGCAGGATTTGCTTCTATTGGTCAAGAAAATTTAACTAATACAAGTTCTATAATTTGTATTATATTAATGTTTATTGGCGGATCACCTGTTGGGACAGCTGGTGGAATTAAGACTGTTACATTTATTGTTTTAATTGCTAGCGCTATATCAACTATTCGTAACAAAAATGAAACAGTTATTTTTAACAGAACACTTAAAAAAGAAACAACAAGAAAAGCATTAGCAATCTTTTCAATGTCATTTTTAATAGTTATTGTTTCGACTATATTACTTAGTATAGCTATGAAAGATGTTACATTAATAGATTTACTTTATGAAACTGTTAGCGCAACTGCTACAGTAGGATTGTCTAGAAATTTAACAATGTCTTTAAATGCTTTTGGTAAGATAATTATAATTGTGACAATGTATTTAGGTAGAGTAGGACCGATATCGCTTGCTGTAGCGTTTAATATTGAGAAGAAAGTAGATAATATTATTAAATATCCTATGGAAGATATTAGGATTGGGTAGGTGAAATTATGAGTTTAAATAAATCATATGTTGTGTTTGGTTTAGGTAGATATGGTTATGCAGTAGCTAAAGAATTAGTTAATAATGGTGCTGATGTTTTGGCTATTGATTCGAGTGAAGAATTAGTTAATGCTGTATCTATTGATATTCCATTTTGTAAATGTGCAGATGCTACTGATATAGAAGTTTTTAAACAATTAGGAATTAAAAATTTTGATGTTGCGATTATAGCTATGGCTAGTAATTTAGAAGCTAGTGTTATGGCTGTTATGCTTTGTAAGGAAGTAGGAGTTAAAACTGTAATTGCTAAATGTTCTAATGAAATCCATCAAAAGGTATTAAGTAAAGTTGGTGCAGATAAAGTAGTATTCCCCGAATATGAATCAGGTGTAAGATTAGCTAAAAATATTTTAAGTTCTGGTTTTATTGATATGGTTGAATTAGCTAATAATGTTTCATTAGTTGAATTAGATGTTAAAAAAGAATGGATTGGTAAGTCTTTAATTGAACTAAATTTAAGAAAAAGAAATTCATTAAACGTTGTTGCTATAAAAATTAATGAAATAGTTGAAGTTAACATTGATCCATCTATACCTTTGACAGAAGAAATGAAACTTATTGTTATTTGTGACAAAACTAAATTAAATAAATTAAAATAATACTCAGGTTACCCTGAGTTTTTATTTGTTTAAAGCATTTTCATGAGTTTTTTATTTTTAATTTATTTATAAAATAAAAAAAGGTGTTATAATTATAATAGAGTTCTTTTTGAAAGGAGTGCGAATTATATGCTTGAAAAGAATAATTGGAAAGCTTGGCTTTATTTATTACCTTCATTACTTTTTGTTGGTGCATTTATGGTTTATCCTTTAATAGATGTATTTATTTACTCATTTGAAGAAAACTTTAAATTTACTACTCAAATGTATACAGGCATTGGTTTTGAAAATTATGTTTATATTTTTAATGATTATAAATTTATTCAGGCATTAAAAAATACATTTATTTTAGTTATAGTAACTGTTCCTATATCGACAGTGTTGTCGCTATTAGTTGCTGTTGCTTTAAATGCGATTAAACCTTTAAGAGCAATTTTTCAAACCATATTTTTCTTACCATATGTTACTAATGCGTTAGCCGTTGGTTTAGTATTTATGATTATGTTTGACTTAACACCCGATACTATTGGTTTGGTAAATACGGTTTTAAGTTGGTTTGGGATTAATGCTATAGATTGGCTTAATGGTGAACAATGGAGTAAGATGTTTGTATTATGTCTTTATATTATATGGAATGTAATGCCATTTAAAATATTAATATTTGTAGGGGCACTTCAAAATGTTAATAAAGAATTATACAATGCTGCAAAAGTTGATGGAAGTAGCAAACGTAGAATATTCTTTAAAATTACAGTACCTATGATTTCTCCTATGATAGCTTATTTAACCATTACAGGTTTTATAGGTGCATTTAAGGAATATAGTAATGCGGTAGGTATTTTTGGAAGCAGATTGAATGATTATAATATGAATACAATTGTTGGTTGTGTTTATGATTATTTGTATTCAGCTACTGGTGGATATCCATCTAGAGCAGCAGCAGCAGCAATTGTTTTATTTGGAATTATCATGTCAATTACTCTTGTTAACTTATTGATAAGTAACAAGAAGGTACATTATTAGAAGGAGGTTTGAATTATGGAAGAAATAAAAAGAACATCCTTAGATGAGATAGTTGATAATGAAATATCTCAAAAAGAAGAAAAAACTTGGAAAGAAAAATTAAATCAAGAAAAGGTATTAAGAATATTAAAATACGTATTAATATATTCATTTTTAGTTGTTGGTGCTGTATCTGTAATATTCCCATTCTATTGGATGATTAGTACATCATTAAAATCTATTGAGTATTATTACAGTTATTATGGTTCATCAGGAGCAACAGATTTTTTACCTAAACAAATAACATTCCAAAATTATGCTGAAGCATGGCAATTAGTTTCTTTAGGTAAATATATGGTTAATACTCTAGTATTCTCTGTTATCACTACATCTTTATTATTAGTTGTTTCTGTGTTAGCAGCTTTTGCTTTTGCAAGATTAGAGTTTTATGGGAAAGAAATAGTATTTACAATATATTTAGCAACTATGATGATTCCTATGGAATTATTTACTATAACAAATTATGCGACTATTGTAAATCTTAATTTAAGAGACACATTAGTAGGATTAGTAATGCCGTCTGTAATGTCAGTGTTCTATGTTTATTTACTTAGACAAAATTTCCAACAGGTTCCAGACGAAATATATCATGCAGCCAAAATGGATGGAACTAGTGATTTTAAATATATGCTGAGAGTGTTAGTGCCTATTAATAAACCGACAATTATTTCAATAGCTATTTTAAAATTTATTGAGTGTTGGAATAGTTATGTATGGCCTAGATTAGTTACAACTAAAGAAAAAAATTATTTAATTAGTAATGGTATTGAAGTTTTAAGAACATCAGGATTTGGTAGAGAAAATATTCCAGCGATGATGGCTGCAGTAGTGTGTGTATGTTTACCACTATTGATTATGTTTATAATATTTAGAAATCAAATTATGAATGGTGTTGCTAAAGGAGGTACTAAGGGATAATGAAAAAGCTGGTTATTTTTCTTATGATGATTGTATTTTTTTTAGGATTAACATCATGTCATGGCCATAAATATATGGATGAATTTATAATGCCTGAAGAATTTGATGAAAGTAGAGAGTATAATATCAGTTTTTGGGCTAAAAATGATAGTAATCCAACTCAAAGAGCAATATATGAAAAGGCAATTGTTGATTTTGAAAAGATATATCCTAATGTTAATGTAGAAATTAGACACTTTGCCAGTTATCCAGATTTATATAGATCAATTTTACAAAACATGGGAACAAACACAACCCCTAATGTAGCAATTGCTTATCCTGATAATGTAGCAACATATTTAGAAAACCCTAGATTAGTGGTTAAAATGGAAGGGTTAATGGAACATCCTAAATATGGATTAGGTGGAAGCGGAATTAAATTTGATTCCCCTAAAAAAGAAGATTTAATTATAGAGTATTTAGAAGAAGGGTATGTAAATGTAGACGGTGCAGTAGGATTATTTACTTTACCATTCTTAAGATCTACAGAATGTTTATATGTTAATAAAACATGGTTAGTTGATCATGGATTTGAAATTCCTGAAAATAACATTTTTTCATGGGATTATATTTGGGATGCATGTAGAGTTGCCATAGCTGAAGATCCAACATCTATTCCTTTAATATATAAATCAAGTGATAATTTCTTTATTCAGCTAGCACATCAAAATGGATATGATTTCACAACTAAAGAAGGGGAAATGTTATTCTATAATGATGATAATGTCAATATGGTAAAAGAATTAAATAAATTATATAAAGAAGGTTTATTTGTAACATGGCAAAATACTGGCTTTTATCCTGGTGATAAATTTAATATTGGTAAAACAATATTTGGAATAGATTCATCAGCAGGTTCAACTTGGATGGGACCTAAATCACCTTTAGGAGCTGCAAGTGAAATTGATTTTGAAGTTTTAGTTTCAACTATCCCTCAAGTGGATGTAAAAAATCCTAGTGTTATTTCACAAGGGCCATCATTATGTTTATTTAATAAAGAAGATAATCAAGAAGTTTTGGCTTCTTGGTTATTCTTACAATATTTATTAACTAATGAAGTACAATTAGAATATATTAAAACAGAAGGCTATGCCCCTGTTACATACTCTGTAGTAAATTCTAAAGAGTTTATAGATTTCATTAATTCTGATGAAATTTATAGTGTTCAAAGAGATGCGATTTTAAATGTTTTAGAATATAAAGATAAGACATTTGTTACTCCAGCATTTACCGGTTCAGCTTTAGTAAGAGATAATGTTGGAACTATTATTGATAAGGCCACTATATCAAAGAAAAAGGAAATTGATGTTGATTCGCTATTTAAGAAGGCTTTATTAGATTCTGGTGCTTAAAAAAACAAAAAAGATATTGTTTTTTTGACATAAAATAACTATAATACATATGTAAAGAAAAAAGAGAGGAAAAGAAAATGAAAAAATTATTTGTATTTTTTGGTTTATTAGTTGGCTTATTTAGCTTAGCTAGCTGTGGTTATGAATCTCCTGCTATGTCATATGAAGAATTCATGACTGCTGAAAATGGTGATGATGTAATTGTTGAAGGTTATATCAGTGCGAGACAATCTTGGTGGAATGGTGCAACATTGTATTTAACAGGCGCTAAAGGTGAAGGTTATTTCATTTATAATTATGCTTGTACAGAAGAAGAATATAACAATGATTTAGTAATTGGTGCTTGTTTAAGAGTATATGGTTCTAAAACAATCTATGCTGGTGAACATGAGATTATGGGTGAAAATGTTGACTATGAAAAGAGTGGTATTGTAGATGATGCTCCTAAATTTGATGAAAAAGTATTAGAAGTTAAATCTGTCAAAACAGAAGATTTAGAAAACTATCAAAACAGTTTATTTACTGCAACATTAAAAGTTAAAGGTGAAGCTTCATTTAAAGATTCTACTAATATGACTGATGATATTTATTTCACATTAGTAGATGAAGCAGGCAATACAATGGATTGTTGTGTTGAATACTATTTAGTATCTGCTTATGAAACAGTTAGAAATGTAATTGTTTCTGCTGATTTTGAAGATGGTGCATCAGTTACTGTAACTGGTTATTTATACTGGTGGAATGGTGCTAACCCACATATTACAAGTATCGTAATTAATAAGTAATATATAATTAAATCCTTTGTTCAATATTGAACAAGGGATTTTTTTTGTGGTATAATAACTAGGTATTCAGGAGGTGTAATTATGCCATTTTTACCAATAACAATTGAAGAGATGAATGAATATGGTTGGGAACAACCAGACTTTGTATATGTAATAGGGGATGCTTATATTGATCATCCATCTTTTGGTCCTGCCATAATTTCTAGAACTTTAGAAAATTTTGGTTATAAAGTATGTATTATTTCTCAACCTGATATTAATAACAATAAAGCATTCAAGATTTTTGGTAAACCTAGATTAGGTTTCTTAGTTTGTGGTGGAAATATTGATTCAATGGTAGATCATTATTCTGTATCTAAAAAAAGAAGAAAAAAAGATTATTATACACCTAATGGAGAAATGGGCAAACGTCCAGATAGAGCTGTTATACGATATGCTTCTAAATTAAGAGAATTATATCCAGATAGTCCTATTGCTATTGGTGGTATTGAAGCATCATTACGTAGACTTAACCATTATGATTATTGGGATAACTCAGTAAGACGTTCTATTTTATTAGATTCTAAAGCTGATATATTATTATATGGGATGGGCGAAAAAACTATTGTTCAATATGCAGATGCTTTAGATAGTGGTTTAGATGTTAAAGATATTTGTTATATTCGTAATACTGTATGGAAAACTAAGGACGAATTTATGTTACCAGCTGATCATATAATGCTTCCTAGTTATGATGAAGTATTAGCTGATAAAATGAATTATGTAAAATCTTTCCAAATTCAATATAAGAATACTGATGCATTTGGTGGTAAGGCTTTAGTTGAAAGATATAGAGATTGTTTTGTTGTACAAAATCCACCTGAATTTCCTTTATCACAAGAAGAAATGGATGCTACATATTCATTACCATATATGAGAGCATGCCATCCATTAATTGAAGCTAAAGGACATGTTCCTGCTATTGATGAAGTTAAATTCTCTGTTATTTCTAATAGAGGTTGTTATGGTGGTTGTCATTTCTGTGCACTTACTATGCATCAAGGTCGTATTATTCAATCAAGAAGTAAAGAATCAATTATAAATGAAGTCAAAGAAATATCAATGGATAAAGACTTTAAAGGATATGTTCATGATATAGGTGGTCCAACAGCTAACTTTTATCGTCCTTCTTGTAGTAAACAAGCTGAACATGGTGTATGTACAAATAAAGAATGTTTAGGTATGAATCCATGTCGTAATTTAGAAGTAGATCATACAGAATATTTAGATATTTTAAGAGAAGCTAGAAAATTACCTGGTATTAAAAAGGTATTTGTGAGATCTGGTTTAAGATATGATTATATAATGTATGATAAAAATAAAGAATTCTTTAATGAATTAGTAAAATATCATATTTCTGGTCAATTAAAAGTGGCACCAGAACATATTGATGATAGAGTGTTAGTAAGAATGGGAAAACCATCTAGAGAACTATATGACAAGTTTGTTAAAGAATATCAAGATTTAAATAAGAAACATAATATGAATCAATTCTTAGTACCATATCTAATGTCAAGCCATCCAGGCTCTACATTAGATGCTGCAATTAATTTAGCAGTATATCTTAAAGAAATTGGTCATATGCCAGAGCAAGTACAAGACTTTTATCCTACACCTGGTACTCCATCAACGTGTATGTACTATACAGGTATAGATCCATTTAATAATGAAAAAGTATATGTACCAAAAGATCCACATGAAAAAGCTATGCAAAGAGCTTTAATGCAATATCGTTTACCACAAAATTATGATTTGGTATATGAAGCATTAAAAAAAGCCCATCGTGAAGATTTGATAGGCTATGGAAAGAATTGTTTAATTAAACCAAGAGATTCTAAAGGTAATACCATTTTGCCTAATAGAGTTAGAAAAGTACGCAAATAATTTTGCGTATTTTTTAATTTCTTAGGAAATTCTATGTTAAGATGTTTTTATTAGATATAACCACAAAAACCCTAGACTGAAAATGGTTCAAATCTAGGGTGTTGATACTATTTTGATATAGTTATCTTCTCATTTTTTTAGCTTTCCAAATTTCTAA